>DATGOR010000142.1:0-5884 GCA_035305805.1 Vicingaceae bacterium
TTACATTTCTAAGCCATTTAGCATGGAAGAGTTGTTGGCAAGGATTAATGCCGTTTTGAGAAGAACACAAGAAGACAACGAAGCTCAAAGCGAAACATTTTTTACCATTGGTGATTACACTTTCGATTATCAAAAAAGACACCTAACCCATAAAGGAGAGGCTACCAAATTAACCTCCAAAGAAAGTGATTTATTAAGGTTATTGTGTTTGAATGAAAATAAAGTATTGGATAGAACTCACGCATTAAAAGCCATTTGGGAAGATGATAATTATTTCAATGCCAGAAGCATGGATGTTTATATTGCCAAACTAAGAAAACACCTAAAAAAAGACAATAATATTGAAATAGTTAATGTACACGGAAAGGGCTTTAGGTTTGTAGTGCATAAATAGAAATACACGTTTATGCTGTAAAGAAAAATATTTCGGATGTAGTTTTTAAAATTCCATTCGATTTATTACCTTTGAACAAAACTCAAAAAAAAGAAAAACACATGTTAAAACCAACTATTGAAAAAGCACTTAATAACCAAATTAAAATTGAAGCAGAATCTTCTCAAGCCTATTTAGCTATGGCTTCATGGGCAGAGACTAAAGGGTTAGGAGGAACCGCTCAATTTCTTTACCAGCATGCCGATGAAGAAAGAATGCACATGCTTAAGATAGTTCAATATGTAAACGAAAGAGGCGGAAAAGCGGTTATTCCTGCATTAAAAAAACCCGAAGCTGAATACAAATCACTCAATCATTTATTCCAAACTTTGTTAGATCATGAAATTTTTGTTTCTAATGAGATTAACGATGTGGTTGAAACCTGCTTAAATGAAAAAGATTATACCACTCATAATTTCATGCAATGGTATGTTGCTGAGCAAATTGAAGAAGAAGCTTTAGCGAGAACCATTATGGATAAGCTGAAATTGATTGGCGAAGACAAAGGCGGCTTGTATTTGTTTGATAGGGATATAGAAAACCTTACTATTCAACCCTCAAACGCTGAACAAAAATAAAGTTGTTAACACAGGCTGTGCACATTTGTTGATAAATGCCTTTGCAGAAATTCGTGAAACTGCATAGTACTTGTTACATTTACTCCCAAAATTTTTAACAGCTTTTTATAAAAACTAAGGAATGTACAAGTTTTTAATCGGTTTTGTATTTTTATTACTTTTGAGTTTTTCGGCACATGCACAAAAGAAAAACAAAAAAACAGCGTCAAGTAGTGGTTCGGAAACAGTAGTAACTGACAAACGTGATGCTTTTTCCGGTAAATCTAAAAAAGGACCGAATATTGCCGTGGATGGAGGTGGTTCAAAAAACAAAGTAAAAAGTTACAAGCACTCCATTTCTAAAAAAAGAGTTAAAAGAAAGAACTTGAAAAATCAAGAAGAGTTTTCAAGTAAAAAAAGAAGGTACAAATCGAGTAATAAAAAACAAAAGGGTAACTCCAACGGTGGTGGAAAATCACGAGGAGGAAGAAAAGCAGGAAAGTAATTACCAAACCCCATGAGATAAGAAAAAGGTGAGTGTATTAAAACACATATTGTATTTATTAGTTTTTATAATGGCTTTAGCATCGTGTAAATCTAGTGGCGATCCATTATTTACGAGCAGCTCTAAAAAAGGCCCCAATATTCAAGTAGATAACGGACAAGGAAACGGAAAATCTAAAAGTAAAAACTACATTCATTCTACCAGTAAAAAGAAAATAAAAGGAAAAAGAGGCTCTCCATTTTCTTCATCTAAATCCAGATATGGAAAAATCATTAATGTTAAATCTAACAAACAAGGTAAAAAAGGAGAAGCTACAGGCGGAAGGAAATCAGGTAAAGGAAGGAAAAAGAACTAAATTTGTCCTTCACAAAACTTTTATAACTCGCTTTTAAAAGTCAGTCAATCAACTAAATTGTAAAACTCCTTTTTTATTACTCCAAAAAAATTATATTTGCATTAATTCTAAACTTTTTTGGCTTAGAATTTGCCTAAATGCGGAAATATTTCTGTGAAAAAATTGAGCTACATATTATTCTTGGTATTTTTTATTGGTACGTCTTTTACCAACAAAAATGCCGTAGATACCAACGCCAAGCTCAAGGCAGTATTCATGTATAACTTTACCAAATACATTGAATGGCCAAAAACCTACCAATCAGGGTATTTTGTTTTTGGAATCATTGGAGATTCCCCGCTCTATGAGGAATTAACCAAAATGGCTCAAACCAAAAAAATTGGAAACCAACCTATTTTGGTAAAGAAATTTAACTCCGCAACTGAAATAGAAAAATGCCACTTACTTTACCTTACAAGGAGTAAAAGCAATGAGTTATCTGATGTGTTGAAAAAGACAAAATCTGGCGGGACACTAGTTGTTACAGAACAAGAAGGATTAGTTGATAAAGGTGCAGGCATCAATTTTGTTGTTCGAGACAATAAACAGAAGTTTGAATTAAATACAAAATCATTAACCGGTCAAAAACTAAAAGTAAGTTCCAACTTAGAGGCACTTGCAGTTGTAGTAAAATAAATGGCTAAACGAATATACATATTATCCCTATTGGTTGCACTTTTTAGTCAAAGTGTTCTTGCTCAATTTGTTCAAGATAACGAACTATCTAAAGCCGAATTTTACCTTCAAAAAGGCGAAATGGATAGTGCACAAAAATACCTAGACGAAGCTGTAACTGCCAATAAATTTAACACTGAAGCCAAGTTATGGTTTTATAGAGCTTATGTTTATAAAGAACAATATAAGTTAAAAGAAAAGCAAACACTCCATTCTGAATTAAGAAATGAATCCGCCACTTCTATCCTTAAATTATATGAAACCGAAGGGAAAGAAACCTATGCTCAACAAACTGAACCATTGATAAAATACGTTTCTTCTACTTATTACAATGATGCTGCAAGAGCTATAAATAATAACGATTTTGATTTAGCTGCAACCAATTTTAATCAGTACAAAAAACTACAAAAACTCATTAATACAGATGAGAAAACCTTAATTGACCAAGAAATTCAATTCAAATTTGCCATTGCTACTGCTATTAGTAAATCGAGCGAAGAAAAAATTGACTCCAACAAAAGAGAGCAACTAATTAACTTGTTTAAAGACATACTAGCTGTAGATGCTAACAATGCTTCCGCTAACTATAATTTATCTTTACTATATTACAATCAAGGAGTGGATATTGTAAACAATATGGACTACGACATGGATTTTGATAAATTATTAGCAACACAAGATAAAATAACTGCTTTATTTAACGAAGCTTTACCTTATATGCTCAAAGCGTATGAGCAAGATTATAGAAAAGAAGATACTTTAGAAGGATTAAAAAACATTTATCACGGATTGAACGATTTAGAAAAATCGAATTATTATAAGCAACAGCTAGAAGAAATTAAAAAATAACCTCACTGTCGCTTTATAACTTATGAAATTTAGATTTACCATAGGCAAGAGGATAGGCACCGGTTTCGGAGTGCTTATTTTTTTGGTTATCACAGTTTTCACCATTACCTACAACACATTAGACAGAAGTATTAACATTAACGAAGAAATTACCAATGTCAACAATCCTTCATTAAGCACTTTAGAAGAACTGAAACTAATGGCTGTTCGGTCTAAAATGCTTATTTTTAACTGGGTATATTACCAATCCAATTCCAAGCATCCTGACAAAATAAAGTTAGTAAAACTCATTGAAGTTGAGTATCCTGCATTAAAAAACAAAATAGCAAAAATTGCTGTCAATTGGGATAAAAAAGACCGGAATAAAATTGCAAAGCTATTTAAGGAAATTGACGTGCTTTTTGAAATGCACCGAGAAGTTATGGCTTACCTCCCGGATTTTGAAAGTTATGAAGAAGCTACCAATCAATTTTTGGCTAATAATATGATTGGCGATGATGGCGACTTGTACATTAAAACCAATGAAGTAATTTTTCAATTAGAGGAACTAATTAACATTCAAAAATTCCATACCGACCAAGCTACGGAAAAAATGCAAACCTCTTTTAATTTCCTGAAAAAATTAGCTCAATATTTAGGAATCGCATTAATTATAGGTGGCTTGTTAATTGCGATTTATACTACCAAATCTATCGTAACACCTGTAACCAACCTTAAAAGTATATTACTTACATTAAGTAAAGGAATCTTCCCTAAAGGAAATATTAAAGCCAGAAATGATGAAATTGGTGAAATGACCATGGCTCTTAATAGATTGGTTGAAAATCTAAAAGCTACCAAAGATTTTGCTGATGCTGTAGGTTCGGGACGATTTGATGCACAATACAAACCACTTAGCAAAGAAGACACACTTGGTATAGCATTACTTAAAATGCGTGATGACCTAGCTGAAAATGAAAGACTCCTAGAGCAAAAAGTAAAAGAAAGAACCGCTGAAGTTGTTCAGAAAAAAGAAGAAATTGAAAAACAAAACCTTAAAATTAGTGAGCTTTATAAAGAAGTTACTGATAGTATTAAATACGCTAAAGGTCTTCAAGAAGCCATTCTACCACCAGATGAATTAGTACAAGACTTATTGCCTCAGGCATTTATATTGTACAAACCAAAAGACATTGTTAGTGGTGATTTTTATTGGTTGAAAAAGAAAAATGATAAAATTTACTTTGCAGCGGTTGACTGTACCGGACATGGTGTTCCAGGTGCATTTATGAGTATTATTGGCAACAATGCTTTAAATAATGCATTACGAGAATTTGATACCCCATCAGAAATTTTAGACAACCTAAATCAAGGAATAAGCTCTACATTACACAACAACACCATTGGAGTTTCTACCACCAAAGACGGAATGGATTTGGCTCTTTGTTGCTACGACCCAAAAACCAACCAGTTGCAATACGCAGGGGCATTTAACCCACTATACATTATCAGAAACAACGAAATTATTCAAACCAAAGCCGATAAATTTGCCATAGGTACTTACTTTGATAACCCTAACCAAAAATATACGAACCATACATTTGAGCTTCAAAAAGAAGATAGAATTTATATTTTCTCTGATGGTTATGCCGACCAATTTGGTGGACCAAAAGGTAAAAAATTAATGTATAAAAATTTTAGAGAATATTTAATTACCATTCACCAAGAAAAAGTGGAACACCAAAAAGAATTGCTTAACGACAACATTGAAAAATGGAAAGGTAATTTGGAACAGATAGACGACATTTTGGTAATTGGTATGACCGTATAAGTTTTCATTTATTTACTCCTCATTAATAAACAGTTAATCCTATTTTAGTTGTTAATTTTTCTTAATTATTAAGGAAGTTGTTTATATTTGTCTTCTCTAAAAAGGTGCATTTTTTAGACAAACATAACTTTTTGACTGATTAAAATCGCTTTAAACTAAACATCTATTTGGTTTATTAAAACTGAACCATCTTTTATAGAATAAGTTACGAGGTGATTAATCTTATAAATTAAAAACTAACTTATGAAAAAAATTGTACTAATTTTAGGTTTACTGTTTAGCACCCAGCTTGCATTTACACAAGCTCCTGAAAAAATTAATTACCAAGCAGTAGCTAGAGATGCTTCCGGAAACCCATTAGTAAACCAAACCCTTAATGTTACTTACCAAATAAGACAAAGCTCTCCAACCGGAACTTCCGTTTACACTGAAACGCATTCCGGTATTTCTACCAACCAGTTTGGTTTGTTTACTGCCGAAATTGGTGGAGGAACTCCATCAGTGGGAACTTTTGCAGGTATCAACTGGGGGGCTGGTTTATATTACCTTTATGTGGAAGTAAATGGCGACCCCATGGGAAGCTCTCAATTACTCTCCGTTCCTTACGCACTTTATGCGAAACAATCTGCTAATGGTCCACAAGGACTCCCCGGAAGAAACA
>DATGOR010000143.1:0-6205 GCA_035305805.1 Vicingaceae bacterium
CCACTATTCCTACCTATTACTTGATTTCTGATTCGTTTAAAAACTGGAGAGGAATGAGCGTGTCCGGTGGAAGAAGAATTAAAAGAGCAGTAATCATTAAAACTACCAGTATAAAATACCTTACTAAAGAAGAAATTGCCGATTTTAAAAAAATTCAGTTAGTTGCCGACTATATCGACCATCGTCAAGCAGATATTGACAAATACAACGAGCAAAATAACATTGACAAATCGGTATTAATTAACGGCAGAAACATGACCAACTTTGGGTTGTTTAGAAAGTATGTGGATGCCTATTTACATCAACATCCGGCTATTAATAAAGAAATGACCATAATGACTCGTCAGCTAGAACCTACACCAACTGGAATTCCATTAGAAGTGTATGCCTTTAGTAAAGATAAGGTTTGGGCTAATTACGAACACATAATGGCAGATATTTTTGATCATATTTTGGCGGCAGTTCCTTATTTTCAATTAGAAGTTTTTGAATATCCCACAGGAAAGGATTTTGCTGAGGTAATGAAAAATGGATAGAGCACTATTTTTTGTGTTCAAAAACTCTGTCTTCTTTGTTAAACTTGGGCATTTGCACAGAAAGAACTTTTATAGGATTTTCGGAGGTAACTTCTAATGAGTGAAATGTGTTCTTTGGGATTATAAAAAAATCTCCCGGATTAATTTCAAATTGTTTTTCACCTACCGTCATTAATCCACTGCCACTAATAACGGTAATACTTTCAGTGTGCTCTATATGTTTATGTGAGGCTACGTTTTGTTTTATCCAAATAAGGTAATACGAAGCAAATTCATTTTCAAATACTGCTTTTACATGAATATTTTCAAAGTTTTCCGATGGCTCTATTGTTTCAAAATTCACTTTATCCTGAGCAAAAACATTTAAAAATGTAAGGCAGCAACATATTATGAGTAAATAGTGTTTCATAGGTGTGGTTTTTACTAGTAGTAAAAAATGATTTTGACGATAAAAATACTAAAAAACAGTGGGGATTAAAAAATGCATGGTAATTTTGCGGCTATTAATTTCGAGTAATTAACATTAGCCCGTCTAAAATTCTTGAAAATATTTTTTAAAATTTTGGTGGGGTTTAAAAAATTGTCGTAAATTCGCAGCCCCATTTTAGGGGGATATTATTGTATTATACTAATAATCAAAATAAAAGATACGTGGAAACATTAAGTTACAAAACCGTTTCGGCCAACAGTGCAACAGTAAATAAAAACTGGGTATTGGTTGATGCACAAAACGAACCGTTAGGAAGATTAGCATCAAAAGTGGCTAATTTAATCAGAGGAAAACATAAAACAAACTTTACTCCTCATGTAGATTGTGGTGATAACGTTGTGGTAATTAACGCCTCAAAAGTTAGGTTAACAGGAAACAAATGGGATGATAAAGAATACATTACTTTCTCAGGTTATCCTGGAGGTCAAAGAACCAGCACTGCAAAAGAAATCATGGCAAAAAAACCAATTTTCATGGTAGAAAACGCAGTAAAAGGAATGTTACCAAAAAATAAATTAGGTAGAGCATTGTTCAAAAACTTATACGTTTATGAAGGAGCTGAGCATAACCAACAAGCTCAACAACCTAAAGAGTTAAAATTATCTGAAATAAAATAACACATGGAAGTAGTTAACGCAACAGGAAGAAGAAAAACTGCAGTAGCTAGAGTTTACCTTTCTAAAGGGAAAGGAAACATTACTGTAAACAAAAAAGACTATAAAGAGTTTTTTCCTACCACTGTTTTACAAGGAAAAATTCAACAAGCATTTGTAGCAACAGATTCTAAAGACAATTACGATGTAAAAGTAAATGTTTTTGGCGGTGGAATTACCGGACAAGCAGAAGCTGTAAGACACGCAATTGCTAGAGCATTGGTAAAAGTAAGCGAAGAAAACAAACCTTTATTGAAAAAAGACAGTTTGCTTACTAGAGATCCTAGAATGGTAGAACGTAAAAAACCAGGTCAGCCAAAAGCTCGTAAGAAATTCCAGTTTAGTAAACGTTAAGAATTTAATTAATATATTCGGGAATTCCGAATTAGTAATCAATTATTGTTTAGTATCTAAACTTTTGAGACTTCGAAAACACATCGAGCTACTCAAAAGTTGAAGTATTAAAGAATGTAAACAATTAAAAAAATGTCAAAAGTAGATTTTAAAGAATTATTAGATGCAGGTGTACATTTCGGTCACCTAAAGAGAAAGTGGAATCCAAAAATGGCTCCTTATATTTTTATGGAGAAAAATGGTATTCACATTATCGACCTTCACAAAACAGCAGCAAAATTAGATCAGGCTTGTGCAGCTTTAGAACAAATTGCTAAATCAGGTAAGAAAATTATGTTTGTTGCTACCAAAAAACAAGCAAAAGACATCGTTGCTGAAAAAATTAAACCTACCAACATGCCTTATGTTACCGAAAGATGGCCGGGAGGTATGTTGACAAACTTTGTTACTATTAGAAAAGCTGTTAGAAAAATGGCTTCTATCGATAAAATGAAAGAAGACGGTACTATGGATACCTTATCCAAAAGAGAACGTCTTCAAATTAATCGCCAAAGAGAAAAATTAGAAAGAGACTTAGGTAGTATTGCTGATTTAACTCGTTTACCTTCAGCTTTATTTGTGGTTGATATTAAAAAAGAACACATTGCTATTGCTGAAGCTAAAAAACTAAACATTCCAACTTTTGCTTTAGTTGATACTAACTCAGACCCTTCATTAGTAGATTTTGCTATCCCTGGTAATGATGACGCTTCCAGTTCAATTGAAAAAATAATGACTATTGTAGCTGAAGCAGTAACCAAAGGATTGTCTGAAAGAAAAAAAGATAAAGAAAAAGCTAAGGAAGATAAAGATGCTAAAAAAGAAGCACCTGCCAAAGCTGAAAAAGCATAAATAAACATATTTTTTAACCTTATAAACCATAATAAAATGGCAAATATTACTGCTGCAGACGTAAATAAATTAAGAAAACAAACAGGTTCAGGAATGATGGACTGTAAAAAAGCATTAGTGGAAGCTAACGGAGATTTTGAAGCTGCAATTGATATATTAAGAAAAAAAGGACAAAAAGTTGCTGCTAATAGAGGCGACAGAGATGCAAAAGAAGGGTTGGTTATCGCAAAAACTGCTAACGGTGGTAAAAAAGCGGTATTAGTTGTTGTAAATTGTGAAACTGATTTCGTAGCTCAAAATGATGACTTTAATAAGTTTGCTACCACTATTTTAGATGTAGCTATTGAAAAAAGTCCGGCATCTTTAGAAGAACTATTAACATTAAACTTCGGAAGTGAAAACTTATCGATTGCCGATAAAGTAATTGAACAAACCGGAGTTATTGGTGAAAAAATTGAAGTTTCTGCTTACGAAGTTGTTGAGGCCGAAACAACTATTGCTTACAATCACCCTGGAAATAAATTAGCTTCTGTTGTTGGTTTCAACAAATCAGGAGATAAAGTACAAGAAGTAGGAAAGCAAATTGCTATGCAAATTGCTGCTATGAATCCTTTAGCTGTTGACGAAAATGGTGTAGATCAGGCAATTATTGAAAAAGAATTGGCTTTAGGTAAAGAAATGGCATTAGCAGAAGGTAAACCAGAGGCTATGGTAGATAAAATTGCCGAAGGTAAAGTGAAAAAATTCTTAAAAGAAAATACTTTATTAAACCAAGAATCTATTACTGATAACAAAAAGAACATCGCTCAGATTTTAAAAGAAACTGAAAACGATTTATCAGTAACCGAGTTTAAACGCATTATGCTAGGTTAAGCAAACAAAAAAAGAGAAAATTAATTTTCTCTTTTTTTTTGGCTAAAACTTTCAACAACTTAGGTTAGTTTTGTAGAGAAGAAAATTATTACAATAAAACAAAATACACACATGTCTTACAAACGAATACTGTTAAAATTAAGTGGCGAGTCATTAATGGGCGATAAGCAATTTGGAATAGATAACAATAGAATAGCCACCTATGCAAAAGAAATTAAAGAAGTAGTTCAAAGCGGAGTTCAGGTTGCCATTGTAATTGGCGGAGGAAATATTTTTAGAGGAATACAAGCAGCAGAGGGCGGAATGGAAAGAACACAAGGAGATTATATGGGGATGTTGGCAACAGTAATTAACAGTATGGCATTGCAAGCAGCTCTTGAAGCTATTGATGTAGAAACTCGTTTACAAACAGCCATTGAAATGAAAGAAATTGCGGAACCTTTTATTAAAAGAAAAGCAGTTCGCCATTTAGAAAAAGGTAGAGTAGTAATTTTTGGAGCAGGAACTGGAAATCCTTTTTTTACTACGGATACAGCAGCTAGTTTAAGAGCAGTAGAAATAGAAGCAGACGTTATTCTTAAAGGAACCAGGGTGGATGGAATTTATACTGCCGATCCGGAAAAAGACAACAATGCTACAAAGTACGCTACAATTACTTTTGAAGAAGTATATCAAAAAGGACTTTCAGTAATGGACATGACTGCATTTACATTATGTAATGAAAATAAATTACCTATTATTGTTTTTGATATGAATACTCCGGGCAACCTGAAAAAAGTAATTGAAAAAAATTCTAAAATAGGTACATTAGTTCAGTTTTAATCAAAAACTCTTTTGTTACACACTTTCTGACTGCACCAATAAAACACATAAAATCTTTAAAAAATATCATTAGCAATAAGACGGACTCATAACAACTAGAAAAATAAATATTTATGATTTGAGGATTCTTTTTTGGATATCGAAACTTGCATATTTTGTAAGTTTCGATAATTTATTTTGTAACTTCGCTTAATGAAAAATTACACAAACAGAAAGGAATACATAGATAAATTACTGTCTTACAAAGATAAAGACCTCATAAAAGTGGTAAGTGGCTTACGCAGGTCTGGTAAATCAACACTTTTGGAAATCTATCGTGAATCCTTACTTAAACTCGGAATAGGAAAGAGACAAATTCAATTTTATAATTTTGAATTACCGGAGAATTTTGTCAACAAAGGTTGGGATAATATTTATTTTGATATAAAAAAGAAACTACAGGCAGATAAACCCAATTATGTATTTTTGGACGAAGTGCAAAATATCCCTTTTTTTGAAAAATTAGTAGATGGTCTTTTTGCCACGAACAATGTGGATCTTTACATCACTGGATCAAACGCCTTTTTATTGTCTGGAGAGTTAGCTACTTTGCTGAGTGGTCGTTATATTGAAATTTCTATTTTACCATTTTCATTCCATGAGTATTTAATTGCAAGAAATATTGATATAAGTAATAAATATTTGAATTATGAACCTTTGTTTTTCGATTATGTAAATGAAACATCCTTACCAAAAGGCATTGAATTACGTGAAGAAGGTTATGATAAAATATATGAATATTTGGAAGCCATTTATGCCACAATTATAGAAAAGGACATCACACAACGACACCAAATAAACGACAAACGGGCTTTTGAAAATATTACAAAATTTGTTGCAACTAATATTGGAAATGCACTTTCTCCAAACAATATTTCAACTACCTTGAAGCAAGACGGACAAAGCATACATCACTCCACTGTTGAGAAATACTTAACATATTTAACAGCAAGTTTTGTGTTTTACAAAGTAAATCGCTTTGACCTAAAAGGAAGAAAACAATTAGCAACACAGGAAAAATATTACTTGGTGGATACGGGATTACTCAATGTTTTAGTGGGGAAAGAACGCACTACTGACAGAGGGCATATTTTAGAAAATATTGTTTACTTAGAACTACTTCGTAGAGGGAATAAAATCTGGACAGGAACAAGTAGAAATAGCGAGGTGGACTTTGTTTGTAAAACCAAAACAGGCGAAATTGAATACTACCAAGTAGCATGGCAAATGCTCAATGAAAAAACAGTAGAGCGTGAGTTCGGGGCATTAGAAAAAATCAAAGACAACTATCCAAAATTTTTACTTACTACGGACGGATTTACTCAAAATCGTAGTGGGGTTAAACACCTGAATGTATTTAATTGGTTACTTGAAAAAAGTAATTGAAACAACACTAAAATAGAGATATTAGTTCAGTTTTAATCAATGTCCTGTAAAGTTTTTGGTGTAAAGTTTTGAAATCACTTTAAAAGTCGTAAATTTGCACTCCCTTTTAGAAAAGGAAAAGTTCTTGATTTAAGATTTAATTTGTAAAATATATCGCGGGA
>DATGOR010000144.1:0-2343 GCA_035305805.1 Vicingaceae bacterium
ATAATTGCGTTAAACTCACGGTAAAATAACTTTTAGCAATGATTAACAAGGAATAACATTCTTCATTAAGTAAGAATTTCATATTTTCGTGGACTTAAATTTATAGTTATATCAATCATGGAATATAAAAAACTAAACAACATTATAGGGTGGTTAATATGGGCAATAGCCTCATTTGTGTATTTAGCAACCATAGAACCTACTACCAGTTTTTGGGATTGTGGTGAATTTATAGCTGCAGCATATAGATTAGAAGTAGGTCATCCACCCGGGGCTCCTTTATTTATGCTTATAGGAAGATTTTTTTCCATGTTTACCTCTCCCGAGAATGCAGCACTTGCTATTAACGTTGTTTCAGCATTAAGTAGCTCTTTTACTATTTTATTTTTATTTTGGACTATTACTGCGTTATTAAGAAAGCTATTAATTAAAAACGCAGAAATGGATAAGGCTGGAATGTTTGCCATTTTTGGTAGTGGTATTGTAGGTGCTTTAACATACACCTTTTCAGATTCATTTTGGTTTTCAGCTACCGAAGCAGAAGTTTATGCATTGTCATCGTTATTTACTGCTTTCGTTTTTTGGGCAATTCTTAAGTGGGACGATGTTTCAGATAAAAGTCATAGCATAAGATGGATAGTATTAATTTCTTATTTTATTGGGCTGTCTATTGGGGTTCACTTGTTGAACTTGTTGGCAATACCGGCAATGGTTTTTGTTTATTATTTCAAAAATAGAGTACTTACATTAAAAAACTTTTCCATTGCATTTGGAATATCTATCCTAATACTAGGAACAATTCAGGCTCTTATTATTCCCGGAACTGTAAAAGTGGGTTTTATGTTTGAGTTATTGTTTGTTAATACTTTAAATTTACCTTTCAATTCGGGTTTATTGTTTTATATCGTCTTACTTGCAGCGTTGTCAACTTTTGGGTTGTATTACACCCATAAAAACAACAAGAAAGTTTGGAACACCATCATATTAAGTGTAACAGTATTACTTATCGGTTTTTCATCTTATGCTGTGATTATGATCCGTTCGGCTGCCAACCCTCCTATGGATGAAAACAATCCTGAAAACGCATTTACTTTATTATCCTATTTAAATCGTGAACAATACGGTTCTATGCCTTTGTTGTACGGACAATATTTTAACACTCCTTTAGATGGACAAGAGCCGTTTGTTGAGGATAAAGCTCAATATTACCAAGACAAAGAAAGTGGAAAGTATGTTCATATAAACAAAGGTGAAAAGTCTAAACCTAATTATGACGATAAACTTTCTGGGTTTTTTCCAAGAATGTGGAGTTCACAAGCTCACCATGTAAGAACGTATAAAGAGTGGACAGACTTTAAAGGTAAAAAAATGAGAGCCAGTAATGGTGAAGTAATAAACATTCCCACATTTGGAGAAAATTTAAAGTTCTTCTTTTCCTATCAATTAAATCATTTATATTTTAGGTATTTCATGTGGAATTTTGTTGGAAGACAAAATGACGTGCAGGGGCATGGTGAATTAACAAATGGAAACTGGATTAGTGGGGTTAAATTTATAGATGAATTAAGATTAGGAAACCAAGATAAATTACCAGCTTCAATAAAAGACAATCCGGCAAATAATACTTACTTTTTTCTACCTCTACTTTTAGGGTTATTAGGGATGTTTTATCAATACAAAAAAGATAAAAAAGGATTTTTAGTGATATTACTACTATTCTTTTTTACAGGTATAGCCATTATCATTAATCAGAATCAATCTGTTCAACCAAGAGAAAGAGATTATGCTTATGTTGGGTCGTTTTATTCTTTTACTATTTGGATAGCTTTTGGTGTGTTCGCACTTTATGAATTGGCCAAGAAAAAAATGTCGCACATAGCTAGTGCCGGATTAGTATCAGCAGTTTGTTTATTAGCAGTTCCTGTATTAATGGCTAACCAAAATTGGGATGATCACGACCGCTCTCATAGATATACTGCCAGAGATTTTGCTAAAAACTACCTTAATTCATGTGCTCCTAATGCTATTTTATTTACCAATGGGGATAACGATACGTTCCCACTTTGGTATGTGCAAGATGTAGAAGGTTTTAGAACAGATGTGAGAGTGGTAAACTTAAGCTTACTAAATACGGATTGGTATATCGATCAAATGAGAAGAAAAGCTTGGGATTCGGAAGGAATTCCTCAAATGTTGCCGGAACATAAAATAAGACAAAATACGAATGATTACGTTTATGTCTATGATAGAGGGTTAGAAGGGCATACTGATGTAGATGAATTGATAAAGTTTATTACTGACGATTCGCCAAAATCTAAAATATCAGGAAATAATAACAAACAA
>DATGOR010000145.1:0-6022 GCA_035305805.1 Vicingaceae bacterium
ATTGCCGGAGAAACTTTTGATTATGGCCCTTGTGCTTTTATGAATGCTTACCATCCTGATACTGTCTTTAGTTCTATTGATACCAACGGCAGATACGCATTTGGACAACAACCAAGTATTTCCCACTGGAATTTGGCTTGTTTGGCAGAAACATTACTTCCATTAATTGACGAAAATGCTGAAAAAGCAATGGAGTTGGCTCAAAATATTTTAAATCAATTTCCAGATAAATACCATGCAAATTGGTGGAAATTATATGCTAATAAATTAGGTTTTTTGGAAGCTGACACTGAAGTAAAAAGCTTGATACAAGAATTACTTACTTGGATGCAAAAAAACAAGGCCGATTACACCAACACTTTTTTATTTCTAAACCAACGTCTGTCCTTACCCCATCAACAATATTACGCTCCCGATTTTGAAAAATGGATGCAACAAAGAGAAAAATTACTTCATCAAAGAAAATTAAACACCCATGTTGTAAATGAATTAATGAATGCTAATAACCCTTGTTATGTTCCACGTAATCATTTAGTTGAAAAAGTATTAGATGCAGCGTGTTTAGAAAATAACTTTGAAGAAATGACACGCTTCTTAAGCGTATTAGCTACTCCTTATAATTTTAATGAAAATTTATCTGCTTACCAAGAAGTTCCTAAAAACGATGAAGGTTATAAAACTTACTGTGGTACTTAACCCCGTATGATGTATTAGGAAATCTATTACGGGTTAAAAATCAGCTTTAAAAAAATCCAGCGACTCTAAGTCTATCATGTGCACATCTTCGTAATAGAAATGAAGTATTGCTGCATAAGAATATCCCATTTTTGCCATTCTCATAGCACCTTCTTGGCAAAGCCCTACTCCATGACCAAATCCTTTTCCTTTAAAGAGCATGTACGCTCCTTCCTCTTCTACATCAAATTGAGCCGATTTTAACCTAAAATCATTTCTGATTTTTACCAATGGAATTTGAACATTCTGACGTTCAAAATATTTTTCCCTTCCTACCTGAAAATAATCGTAACCACAGCTATCATTGAAATTTTTTGGAGGGTAGCCATTTTTAAGCAAGTAATTTTCCCATTCTTTTTTAGCTATTTTTTTTGTCCATACCGCATTATTTTCTTTCAAGCAAAACGTATCTTTTACAGCACGTAAATAATACAATTTCTGATGCCATACTTCCTCAGAATTAGCAGTCTCTCCTCCACAGTTGGAATAAAATGTAGCTGTTATTAAATTAATGTCGCTATCTACAATTACAATGTTAGAAGTAAGCCATGCTGATTGGTGTATTTGTTCTGATTTTGGTTTTCCGTGATAAGCCTGACAGTGCACCTTATCACATAAGCTAAACCCTTCTAATTGGTGCTTATCAATGTTTTTTAGTGCATAAGTTCTACAAATAATGGCTTGTAATTTAAAATATTCTTCCGGAGGATTTTTACCTACCTCTGCTTCTACTACACCGGCAACATAATTATCTATGTTAATATTATTAATAAGCTGTAAATAAGAATTGTAAGGGTGTTTTTTTACCAATAAATTATCTTCGTATTGCAATGTTTTTCCGGAAGGTTGATTGGTTTTTAATTTAAAAAAGTTCTTCTCACTTACTCCAATTATTCTGATTTTAGAAAATTCTCCTAAATCTTTTTCCAATGTTTTTACAAATACTTTGTTGTTTCTAAACGAAAGTTCAATAATATCCGTATTCTCCAATTCCATTAATTTACCACTTTCAGTATAAACAATGTATTTGCCCTCTTGAGGATGAAAAACAAAAGAGGTAATCGGTTTTTTATCCAGAATACCAATATTTATCATCTCTGCATGCAATATCAGTAACTGAAAAAAAAGAAGAAAGAATATGTAACACCTCTTTAATAACACGAGTTCAAAAATAATGGATTGTTGCAGCTCAAAATAATCCGGTCAACAAAGTTTTACACAGTAATTTATTGATATTATTCATAACGAATATGAAATTCAACCAACTCATCAATAGGTTGTTGCAGCACATCTCCTATTTTGACTTCGTATTTATTAGCCACTTCACTTATTTCATTTTTAAAATGATATGCTATAGATCCGACCAAATGTAAGGGGTAATTTTTATAATTAGGGTAAAAAACAATGTATTCACTAAAAAATTGATGAAAACAACTGTTGATTAATTGTTTTATCTCCGAATGAGATTTATGTTGAGCAATAAATGGACTAAAGGAAGCTAAAAAACGATTGGGTAACGGTTGTTGGTAAACTTTATCCAAAATAATATTGATAGTTAGGTCAGGAAAACTTTTTTCAAATTCACCCAATAAACTGCTAGACAACTTTTTATGTAATACCATTTTAATTAATAGTTTACCCAAAGAAACACCACCTCCTTCATCTCCCAATACATAACCCAAAGCCGGAATATTATGTGTAATTTGTTTTCCATCATACAAACAAGTATTGGCTCCGGTGCCCAAAATTGCCACCATACCACCGGAGGTCTTGCAAAGTGCCCTTGCTGCTCCCAACAAATCGTGGTCAACATTTATTTTAGCAGCAGAAAAAAATGAAGCTAAATAGCTACTCAGCTCCAATTGTTTAGCAGGTGAAGAACAGCCTGCTCCATAAAAATAAATGGCTTTTACTTTATCAACAAATTCTATTAAAGGAGATGTTTTTAAAGCATTTATCACCATTTCTTGATGCACAAAGTAAGGATTGAGTCCTATGGTTTGACAAGATAATATTTCTTTTTTATCTGCAACCAAACGCCAATCTGTTTTGGTTGATCCACTATCGGCTATTAATATCATGGAGAAAATAAGATTTGCACTACACTCATTAATGTTGTTTAAAGTTCAAATATAAGCATGAAAATGAATTATCTTTTTACAATGTGAGGTATTTTAAACCTTAATTAAGCAAAGAGTTTACATAAAACTATTTACCACATAGTACTCATAGTGTTTTATATCAAAAAACAATAAAGTTGTTTATAAAAACCAAAAAGACTTATCATAGTTTTTCTCCGATAAATCGGAGAAGCAACTATTGTTTAGCTAGTAAATTAACTTTAGTTTTTTAATTAAATCATAGATCTATATGGTTAAAATATGTTTTGGTTATTGTATTATCATGTTAGGCAACTTCCATAAATAAAAAACCAACACAAATTTTAAATATCTGATTATTAAAATGCAAATTTGTATCGAATATGAAGAAAATACTGTTTATCATACTGTTTGGTTTGCTTTCCTCTAGCTTTTATGCTCAAGAAGACACTTTAAACATGCCTGCAAGAAAATTGTCGTTCAATGATTTTATGGCATACTACTCTATTAATGATACATCTGCGGCACTGATAGAGTTTTTCTTTGAGCGGAAAGAAACCAATGCGGTTACAGAAATGACTTTCTTACCATTATCGGCAGGAATTTATTTTTTATCTCCCACCATAGGAATTACACTTGGAGTAATTAGTGTACCGCTATTTTTGCACGGTACTTACACATTGGTTCGCTTCAACAAAAAACGATTAAAACGACTTTTAATCAATTATCAAAAGACAGGATTCTTACCAAAAAAAATGCGAAAAAAAGCAGAAAAAATCATTTACTACTACTCTATTCCTGACGATTATTAAATTGTTGATTAAGTTTGTAACTGAAAAAATTACTGATGAACAATCACATTCCATTAAAACATCGTATTGGGCAGTTCCTTTTTGGGTGGCTGATAAATTGGGGTTATCCTTTGTATTTTCGCCCAAAATACGGCTATGTTTCCATCTATACTTTAATGTTTGAATATTTTATTCCTCAAAAAATTTTTAGAATTAACGGAAAGGTAAAATGGCCGGTTCATTTTACTTCAAAAATTCATACTCCTGAAAACATACGTAAAGGTATCCTATGTGATCCGGCTGATAGTCCAAATGTATATATCAATGCTGTAAACGGCATTACCTTTGGCAACAATATAGAGATTGGTCCCGGAACTGTTATCGTTTCTGCCAACCACCAATTTGAAAATTATTCAGTAAGCGAAAAAAGTGCTCCTATTACTATTGGAAACAACGTGTGGATAGGTGCTAATTGCACTATTTTACCCGGAATTTCTATTGGCGACAATGTTATTATAGGAGCGGGATCGGTAGTAACTCAAAACATTCCTGCTAATGTAATTGCTTACGGAAATCCTTGTAAGGCAGCTAAAGAAAAAGCTCCTTACCAACAAGATATTTCAACTATAAAACTGAATAGAAAGCCTTTATAAGATTATCTTAAAATTGTTACATAGCCCTTTTGCACTTTTAGTTTATTGCTAGGGTCATTAGGATAGAATACGTAAAAGTAAGTACCTACAGGCTGTCCTTGTCCATCCCAATTATTTTTATAATCCTTGCTTTCATAAACAGTTTCACCCCATCTATTAAAAATTAGTAATCTACTTCCAGGAAAATACTCAATATTTTTTATTACAAAAAAGTCATTAATTCCATCTCCATTAGGCGTAAAAACATTGGCTATACTGTTAGCTAAGCAACTATCTAAAGTAATATAAATAGAATCTGTAGTTGAACATCCACCTCCATATTCAACAGTTACAAAGTGCCAACCCGAATCGACAACAGTATAAAAATAATTAGAACTACTATCTTGCCAAATATAAGAACTAAAATTAGGGTCTACTTCCAGAGTAAAAACAGAATCAATACAAACAATGGTATCATTACCCAAGTTAATTATAGGGTATTGAAATACTTCAATAAAAGCTATAGAACTAGAAGAACATCCATTTGTATCAGTAACAGTAATAGAATAGTTACCTGTATTTGCCGTACTTGCATTAAGTATTGTATCAGTATAAGTATTGTTGTTGTAATTATTAGGACCACTCCATAGGTAAGAGCCTCCTTGTAATGTATTTGTAGTTAAAAACAATGTATCTCCTTCACATACATCATTGTCGGAATATATAATTGGTGTTGGTGGAGAAGGAAGAATAGTAATGTTAATTGTGTCAAATAAAGAAACACACCCATTAGAATCCATTATAGATAGGTAATAAGCTCCATTACCAGATTGAGAAATATTATTGATTATTAAAGTATCATGAGTAGAAAATATACTATCAGGTGCAACCCAGTAATGTGTATGATTCAAAGAATCATTAGTATAAAGTTGAAGCGTTGCTCCTTCACACAACAGTGTATCCCCTAATATATGAGGTGTAGTAGGTAATGGAATAACAGAAATAGTTATACTTCCTTGTTGTGTAACACAATTTGCTCCATTAACATTTAAATAATAAACCCCACTATCTGCTAACGATATGTTATTAATTACTATTCCTGTACTACTACCTACAACTGTAGAGTTATGAGTCCATTGATAAGTTGCTCCAGGCAAATTATCTGTATATAAATTTAACGTTTGACCTTCACAAATAGTGGTATTTCCATAAATATTTGGTGAACCGTTAACTGGAGAAACTTGAATATAAAAGAAATCAGCAGCACTTTGACAACCATTACTATCAATATAAGATACCATATAAGCTGTAGAATTATAAAGTGCTGGAGTCTGGTAGGTAGAATCTGTTGTTAAATAAACCAATGAATCATTATACCAATCATATATTTGACCAGATGAAGATGTTAGTAATATGCTATCTCCATAACAAATTGAAAATGTATCTACTACAGGAATTGATAATGGATAATTAAATATGTAAATAGAATCTGAAGTTACAGTACATCCATTAGTACTTGTTGCTGTTGCATAATACAATCCTGGAGTATAAATAATTAAACTATCTGTAGTTGTACTATCATTCCATTGTATAAATTGGTAATTTCCATTTGCATACAATAACCAAGTGTCATTTATACATTTAAATACGGTATCGCTTAGGTTTAAACTTATGGTTGGTAAAGCAAGTAAATTAATTAAAATACTATCGGTAGGACTACTACACTGATTATCAAAAATGGAAAGATAATAATACCCTGCTGATA
>DATGOR010000146.1:0-9188 GCA_035305805.1 Vicingaceae bacterium
TAGCGTGTCTACCAATTTCACCACACCCGCAAACATTATGTTTAATGAATGTTATGTACAAAAACGTTCCTAAAAAAGGAGTGCAAAGATACCTTTTTTAACATACTAAACAATTGTTTTTTGAAAAAATTTATTTAGAGGAATAACAACTTTTCCAATCAGTTCTTAACCAATTTATTAGTACTAATTAAGGCTCCATTATTATCTATAATTTTTAACACATAAAACCCTTGAGCTAATTCTTTAAATACATCCCATTTAATTTGATTGTTTCCTTTATTTAAAGCAACGTCTTTTTGGATGGTTGACCCTAATAAATCGGTAAGCACAAAAGAATAAAGTCCGCCTTCTGTAACGTTAATTTCTACATTTAGTATGTCTTTAACAGGATTAGGAGTAAGCACTATCTCTCCAGCAGAAAGTCTTTTAACCGCTACTATATCAGAGTAAGAAAATTTACCATCAAAATCAACTTGTTTTAAGCGATAATAAGTTACTCCGGCTATTGGGTCTTGATCTAAAAAGTAATAATCAATAGGTTGAACAGAGTTCCCTGCACCTTGAATATTAGCAATAGCCTCATAGTTCTTAGCATCTTTTGAAGTTTCTATCACAAAATAATCATTATTAATTTCCGAAAGTGTTTTCCAAAAAAGTTCATTACCAAGTTCAGTAGCGTTTGCATTAAAATTAATTAATTCTATGGGCAATATAGTACAATCTGTAGATGCTGTATTAGCAGAAGATGAATTTAAATTAATGGGCTGCTGCACATCTGCATAATTAGTAACCAATAAAATATATACTTCACCTGCATTAACATTTGCATTTGCTTGTTCAATATTGGTAGAAGAATAACTACAATCTATTGGAGTTGGTAAAGACCCACATGCAGCCTGTGCGTTAGCAAGACTAGTATAGGGCCCCCACAACGCAAAATCGATATCATCTGCCGCTGTAATATCAAAACTCATCACTCCTCCTGTATCAATTTCTAAGAAAAACCAAGTGGGATTGGGTGATGTTGACAGACAATCATAATCATTTCCAGGCTCTGTAGTACTGGCATCATCTCCTCCTTGAGTTGCTATAAAAGAATAGGGACTATCTGCACAAATAGGCTGCATTTTACTACATAAATCATTTTCGGGCGGAGGAGCAGGTCCAAATACGCAAATGGTAAAATCTCCATCACTTGGTAAAGTTGAAGAGTACGAATAAACTCTAACATAATAAGTATTCCCTACGGTCAATCCTGTAATTAGTATTGAAGATTCAGAATCTTGACACCCCAAAGAAGTTCCTGAACACCCATCAAACACTTCAATTTCAGAATCAAAATCAGCAATTCTATCCACATAAGCGGTATCATCTGTAGCTACAAATGAAAACCAAACATCATCATTAGGATTGCCCAAACATGCAGATGAAATTCCAGAATCATAAGCTCCAGTTACACTTGAAGGAACCGAATTACAGCTACCATCTGTTGACATGGTTAAGCTTATTGCTCCAGAACAATCATCATTAGCAGGTGGTGGTGGGCATGCTATTATTGAAATATCAAAAGGGGTAGTTTGTGGTGAAGGAAAAGTAGATACTGTAATAAAGTAAGTAGTCCCAGCCGTTAAATTAACACTACTTATACTGGGATTACCAGAAGAATTTGTGTTAGACGCAACGCAAGTTCCTGTTGTTGGACAACCGTCCGTTAAGAACACACCAACCCATGTTGATGTGTTCGTTAACGCAATACTTACACATTCATTTACACTTGGGGTGTAAGTAAAAACATAATCATCTCCATTCATGTAGCTACTGCCACAAGCATCTGAACTACTAAAATCATCTCCAGACCCTGCGGTATTAAATCCAGTTTGGACATAAGGAATGGAGGGTATAGTTGTATTTGGGGTGCACTCGGAACCTGGTGCAGTACAAGTTCTAGAAATATCAAAAGTTCCAGTTGTTGTCCCCGTTGTCCAATATGCGACATAAACATAATACGTCACTCCATTAACTGTAGTAAAAGTATGGTTTTCTGGAGAATCGGTACAAACAATATTTGTAAAAGACCCACATGAACCAGAAGAAATTGACAATTCAATATCATAAGAATTACTAACCGTAATAGTGGTGTTATTTCCATCACCAACAAAAGAATACCACACTCCATAATTTGACATTGAACATGATGTGCCATGTGCTGTATTAGTTGTGTTAACTGTAGATTGATTAGTTAATGAAGTGCCGCATGACAAACTTGTTGCATTTGCACATATATCATTTGATGGTGCTGGGGGGGGCTGAGTTGCACAAACATTAAAATTTCCAGATACATCATTTCCATACTCCCAATACCTTATCCATAGAGTAGCTCCTGGAGTTTGCCCAGTTAATGTGATTTCTGAATGCAAACCAGGACCACTATCATCGTTACATGAAATTAAAGATAAAGAACCACAAGTTCCAGAATATATAGCCATTCCACCATCGGTAAATCCTCCAGCATCATCTCCAGTAACAGTTATTGAACCACTAGCAGGCACAGTCAATGAAAACCAAACATCACCTCCAGAATAATTTGCACAGCCAGGAGCAGGTACACCTGAAGAAGCTGTTGCATTGGTATTTGTAGCCGTAGTATAAGAACATGAAAGGTTGACTGGCAAAACTGTTGCATTAACACAATCATCATTTGCAGGTGGCGTTGCAGGCCCTCCTGCATAAACACTAAAGCTTGCTAAAATCAACACTAATAAATTAAGATACTTTCTCATCATGCTAAAAATTATTGTTGTTCCAATTGGATATCTGGTTTTCTAATAGGTTTAAAGGCCACACCATGTTTATTAAAAGTTTTTTGTAAATCTTCCACTAACATATGTTCGGTGTAGGTAATTTTTAATATTTTATTTTTTTCTTCTATAACTATCATCACTATTTTTTCATGATAGTTAGATAAATCATCTTTTAATACCCCTATAGTTTTTTCATCATAAGCGGCAACATCAGCTAAAACGGTTATTGTTGTACCGGGTTGGGCTCTTTTAAACAAAGATTTCCCTGAATTATCTTTATTGGTATTTTGAGCTAAGGTTTGTGTTGCTAAACCCAACACAAACAGCACTATAACGCCATATTTTATTATCCGACTATTTTTCATATCCAATTTTTATTTTAATTTTTAAGATTGTTTAGGAATTATATAATGCTAAAAATAATTAACCATTAACAGATTTGATACGTCAAATGACTAATGCACTCATTTACAAAAACATTATATAGTTTAATCTTAACTTCATAATAAATTACACTTATATTTCATTAATTTATACTTATAAATCTAACCATAATTTAGCAATAAATCAATGATTTTAACATAAAGTTAGGTTGGTGTTAAATTTTTAGCATTGAAATAATGACACAAAAAAACCCTGCAAACTTATATTTTACAGGGTTTTCACAGATAATCTACCTGCTTATGAATGTGTTTGTTAGCTATTTAGCTCTTCTTTTACTATATTGGAAATCAATTTACCATCAGCCTTACCATTTAGTTTTCCCATAATGGGGCCCATTACTTTGCCCATATCAGCAGGTGAAGATGCTCCTAGTTGAGCAATGGTTTCTTTTACTACCTTTCTTACCTCCTCCTCACTCATTTGTTCAGGCAAATAAACACTTAGAATCTCTATCTGAAATTCTTCATCTTTGGCTAAATCAGGTCGATTTTGTTCGTGATAAATGGTGGCAGCATCCTTGCGTTGTTTTACTAATTTTTTTAAGATATTTAACCCATCTTCATCCGATAATTGATTATCGCCTCCTTTGGTCGCTTCTAACAATAAAGCTGCCTTCACTGCTCTTAAAGCTTCTAATTTGGCTTTATCTTTAGCCAACATGGCTTGTTTAATATCTTGATTTATTTGTTCTGTTAAGTTCATTTTGTAAAGGTTTGAGGTTCGAGGTTTGAGGTTCGAGGTTCGAGATTCGAGGTTTGAATTCAACTTTAAACATCAAACCTCAAACTTTTAAATTAATCCACATTATCATGTAAGAAAGAGTTGCCATCTTTCAGTTTAGGTTTACCGTCTTCATCATCCGACAAAGTAAATCTTGACACCGAACTCTCTGATGAATGAGGGGCATCTTCTAAGTTTATTCTTCTTCTTTTAAATGCCGGCTCTTTTTCTAATTCCGACAACCCTGAAGATGTTTTCATTTTCATTCCCAACTCTCTTATACGCATAATACGTTCATTGTTTCTTTTCAACTGATCTTCATCAGGAATTTTTGCCGAATAAACCAATGAAGACTTCTCTTCTTTCTCTTCTTGTGGCTCCTCTCCTGAAAAAGAAGCGGCTTTTTCTGCTGTAGGCTCCTCTGTTACATCATCATCCAAATTCCAAACAAAGGTATTTTCATTTTGAAGGGTTTCTTCTTCTTTCTCCGAAACAAAAAATTCTTGTTCTTCCTCTTGAGCTTCATTTACTGCATGAAATTCTTCTTCTTTTTGATATTCTTCCACATTATTATCATGCCATTCAGCAGCTTTTTCTTCTATCGCTTCCATATCATCATCTAAACCAAAAACTATTGCATCCTCATCATTTTCTTGGGTTTGATTGGCAGATGAAAAATCATCTTCTAATAAATCATCTTCAAAACTTAATGTAGATTGATTTTCATTAACAATAAATGGCTCATCATTAGTAATGTCAGATGAAATTGACGTGTCGGTTGGAGCTTCCATAGACGCCTCATTTACATCATCATCCAATTTATGTACAATGCCTTGTATTTGGCTTTCATTTTCTTCTATTGTTCCGAGCTTTTTGTTGCCAAAACCTGTTGCAATAACAGTTACAGAAACTTTATTTCCAAGTGTTTCATCCACACCATTACCCCAAATAATATCAGCTGTTCCTCCTGATTCTTTTTGGATGTATTCAGTGATTTCATCAATTTCATCCATGGTAATTTCTTCTTCTCCGGAAGTAATGTTAAGTAAGATATAATTAGCTCCTTCAATTTCATTATCGTTAAGTAATGGAGAAGAAATAGCTTTGGTTACTGCTTCAATAGCTCTATTATCGCCCTCAGCAGAAGCGGAACCCATAATAGCTGTTCCACCATCTTTCATTACTGTTTTAACATCCTCAAAATCCACATTAATATAACCTGTAACGGTAATGATTTCAGCTATTCCTTTGGCAGCAATCAACAAAATATCGTCTGCTTTAGAGAATGCCTCACTCATTTTAAGATTACCATGCAACATGCGTAATTTATCGTTATTGATGATTAGCAAGGTATCAACACTATTGCGTAGCTCTTCCAATCCTGTTTCTGCTTGATCTTTTCTTCTTCTTCCTTCAAAACTAAATGGAATGGTAACAATTCCAACGGTAAGAATACCCATTTCTTTTGCCAAGTTAGCAATTATAGGTGCAGCACCTGTTCCGGTACCTCCGCCCATTCCTGCTGTAATAAAAACCATTTTAGTATTGTTTTCCAATATTTTTCGAATATTGTCAATATCCTCAATTGCAGCATTTTTACCAATTTCAGGCTTTGCTCCTGCTCCCAAACCTTCAGTAAGTGTAGTTCCTAACTGAATTTTATTAGGAATTGGGCTTAATTCCAATGCTTGAGCATCGGTGTTGCAGATAACAAAATCTACTCCGGTAATTCCTTGGTTATACATGTGATTTACTGCATTTCCTCCGCCTCCACCTATTCCAATCACTTTTATAATTGACGCTTTTTCTTTTGGCAAATTGAATTTCATAATTGTTGATTTTATGGTTCTTATACTTTATTATTTGGGATATTAATCTTCGCTGTCTTCTAGAAATTTATGTCCGGCATGCAACAACCTATCAAAAAATCCGCTTTTCTTGCTATCTGAATAACCCGCTATTTCATCTTTATGATAATTGTTGTTCTCTTTATCAATTGCTTCAAACCCTTTAATTACTAAACCCACACTTGTTGCATACATTGGGCTGGTAATTTCATTGGTATTATTAGAAGCTAAATGTTCATTCGGATAACCAATTCTGGTATCCATACCTGTAACGTATTCTATTAATTGTGTAATGTGTTTTAACATAGCTCCCCCACCGGTTACCACAATACCACAAATCAATTTATTTTCGTAGCCCGAACTTTTTATTTCGTAATGGATGTGTTCTATAATTTCCTCCATACGAGCTTGAATAATATTAGCCAACGTTTTAATGTAAATTTCTTTAGGAGCTCTTCCTCTCAATCCCGGAATGGAAACCCTCACTTTATCATTACTTTCACTGGCTAAAGCAGATCCAAATTTTACTTTTAGTTTTTCTGCATGATCTTTAATAATACTTAATCCTTGCTTGATATCTTCGGTAATGATGTTTCCACCAAACGGAATTACAGCCGTGTGTCTAATAATGCCATCTTGAAAAATAGCAATATCTGTAGTACCTCCACCAATATCTACCAATGCTACACCGGCTTCTTTTTCTTCGGAGCTTAAAACCGCTTCTGAAGACGCTAAAGGTTCTAAAATTAAGTCATTAACATTTAACCCTGCTTTGTGTACGCATTTATAAATATTTTTAATGGCTCCTACTAACCCTGTAATAATATGAAAATTTGCTTCTAATCGAACACCTGCCATTCCAATCGGATCTTTTATGCCTTGCTCATTATCAACAATGTATTCTTGAGGCAAAACATGTATAATTTCCTCTCCGGGAAGCATTACCAACTTGTGCATATCTTCTTTTAATGCATCCACATCCAATTGACTAATTTCATCTTCAGCACTGTGTCGTACTCTAATCCCTCTGTGTTGCAAGCTCTTTATATGTTGTCCGGCTATTCCTACATTTACTACTTTAATGTCCACTCCTGATTTTAATTCTGCCTGCTCTACAGCTTTTTTAATTGATTCAACCGTTTTATCAATATTGGAAACCATTCCTCTTGAAACTCCAATGGATTCTGATTTTCCCATTCCGAGAATTTCAATTTTACCGTGCTCGTTTTTTCTACCAACTATGGCAACTATTTTTGTAGTTCCAATATCTAATCCAACAATGATTTCTGATTTTTCTTCCTCCATAATTAATAATTTTTTTTACAGACAATTTGGTTTTTATAACTTAAATTTATCTCCGAATATTCATTCCAACCTGTTTTACTTAAGCCTTCTCTATAAAAAAAGTAAAGCTTATTTAACTTCTCCTCCATAAATTCAGGTTTTCCCAATACAATAATATGATTTCCTACTTTTGGTATGAGTTCAATTTCTAACTCTTTATTAACATAGATTTGTTCAATTTGTGCTTTCCAAAACTCAGACTTATCAATAAGTAGTGCTAATTGATACATTTCATCGAGAACCGTTCGCTCATTTATTGAATCTTCCATTGCTAATAAATTCCGTTTATAATACTGATTATAAAGCGATTTAAGTTGTCCATTTATTACCAATACTCTTGAAGTATATTTGTCTGACAAAGGCATTAACCAACCATCCTCATCAATATAATAACTCTCACCTTTTTGGTTAATTACTCGGGCTATTGGTCTGTTTTGTTTGACCCAAGCTACAATTTTTCCGTCAACAGTTTTATAGACTTCGGCATCTTTTATCGCAAAATTGTTTTTAAGCCGTTGTTCTATAGAAGTAACATCGAATTTATATACATAATTATCACTATCATTGGGTTGATGAATAATTTCTTTTAACACATCGCTTTCATCAATAAATCTATTTTCCGAGTTATAATCTATTTCAACAATAGGTGTTGCCAACTGCATATAATTCTTCTGTTTATTAGCAAAACTCAACACTAAAATAATTGCCACAACAGACAATATCCAGAGCAATATTTGTAATAACTTATTCATTAATCGTTTACCGTTTTTGACATTAATAAAGTTGAAATTGGTTCTACCAACGTATCAATATCGCCTGCCCCTAAAGTAACTAGCACTTGTGGTTGATGATTTTCAACATAGTTCAACACCTCATTTATTGGTACCAGTTGTTTGTTGGTAATAGTTACTTTTTCTAACAACATTTCAGCACTAACGCCTTTTATA
The DNA here is from genome assembly GCA_035305805.1 of Vicingaceae bacterium. Lineage (GTDB taxonomy): Bacteria > Bacteroidota > Bacteroidia > Flavobacteriales_E > Vicingaceae > BRH-c54. The sequence continues at coordinate 8,104 of DATGOR010000146.1, forward strand.
GGTAATTCTCGAGCAGGATAAATTTCCAATAAAATTAACTCATCTAATAAGGACAAGCTTTGAGCAAATTCATCTGCAAAATCTCTAGTACGAGAATATAAATGTGGCTGAAAAATACCTGTAATTTTCTTATTTGGAAACAATTCTTTAATGGAGTTAATAGTAAAACTTAGTTCTGTTGGGTGGTGTGCATAATCATCAATATACACTAAATCGGCCGCTTTTACATGAAATTCAAACCTACGTTTTACACCTCTGTAAGACGCCAATGCCTTTATTATAAGATCAGTATCAATTCCTAATTCCTTTGCAACAGCATAAGCTGCAATACCATTTTCTATATTGTGAATACCGGGAAGACCAATCAATAGCTCATTTACTTTTTCGGAAGGCGTTTGCAATGCTACTGAAAAATTTCCATCCACTGCTTTTTTAGACACCATTGAAAAATCAGCCTTTTGCTCAATAGAGTAGGTTAAAACTTTTAGTCGCTCTGCATCGAGTGCTGTTCGGTAAGCCTGTTTAGTAATCAATACACCATTCGGGTTAATTCGCTGAACAAACTCTTTGTAAGCATTATCCATTTGTTGTTTATTGGAATAAACATCTAAATGATCGGCATCTAAGGAAGTAACAACAGCAATATTGGGTGTTAATGTTAAAAACGACCTATCAAATTCATCTGCTTCAACTACTACCACTTCAGCTTCAGGATGTAACAATAAATTGGAATTAAAATTCAGACTTATTCCACCTAAAAACGCATTACACTTAACACCACTTTGGTTTAGCACATGAGCTATCATAGATGATGTGGTTGTTTTACCGTGTGTTCCTGCTACAGCAATGGTAAAATATTTTTGGGAAATAAAGCCCAATATTTCAGAACGTTTATAACATTTAATGTTTTTTTCTTGTAAAAACAGCCATTCTTTGTGGTTTTTAGGTATAGCCGGAGTGTAAACTACTATCGCTTGGTTGATTTGATGAAAAATTTCAACCGGAATCTTGTTTTCATCTTCTTCGTAATGTATTGCCACTCCTTCAGCACAAAGTTGTTCGGTTAGTTTGGTTTTAGTTTTATC
>DATGOR010000147.1:0-8126 GCA_035305805.1 Vicingaceae bacterium
ATGCCTTCTATTTTATTTTTCTTGGGAATTTTAATGACGGTAGCTGCTTTGGAATCGCTTGGCTTAATTTTTAGTTTTGGGCAGGAAGTACAGCAAGTAATGTCGAACGAACTGTTTATTTTATTGCTAGGAGCCGGTTCAGCTGTTATTGATAATGTGCCTTTAGTTGCTGCAAGTATGGGAATGTATGATATGACTGTTTTTCCTGCAGACGACCATATTTGGCATTTTATAGCTTATGCTGCAGGAACGGGAGGAAGTATGTTAATTATTGGTTCTGCTGCCGGAGTAGTAGCAATGGGGATGGAAAAGATTTCTTTTTTCTGGTATCTAAAAAACATTGCTTGGTTAGCTTTAGTGGGCTATATAGCAGGTTACGGATTTATGATGGTTTTTCATAGTTAAAACTACCTAACGTTATTCTGCGTTCATTTTTACGACCAACCTTATTTCATCAAAAGTGATGGCGTCATCTAATTGATTTTTTAATTCAGTTAATGAGTTGAAGTCAGGTTGCTTTTTTAGGATTTCCGAAATGGCTTTAATATGATTTTCAGGAACTATTTCTTTCACATCAATGGATTTTTCGGCAGCAAAATGTGCCAAATGATTAAAGATAGTTCCTTCTGTTAATCCTCTTTCTTTAGCAATTTCAGAGATAGTTTTACCTTCTTTAAACAAAGATAAACTTAGGCTTTTGGTATCCACTTTCGGTGCTTTTTTCTCTACCTGTTTTATTTGCTCTTTTCTTTCGGAATCTTGCATTTTTGGTTGCAGTACTTCTTTGCTAAATTCTTTATTGTTGATAGCGGTTTCTACCAATTTTTTAGCTTTAGTAATTTGCAATACATGTTTATGCACGTCTGTTTCCAATTCTTTTAATTCGGTAACGTATTTTTTTACTTTGGGTTGTTTTTTTACTTCGTCAATGTGATTGAAAATTGCTGTTGAAAATTCTTTTAGTAAAGGTTCAAAGTAGTTGTTGGCTGCTGTTATTCGCTCAAATAAATGCTGATAGTTGTTATTTTTAGAGATAATCGTTTGTAGTTGTTTTTGAAAAGCGGTGGAAGGTTTCTCTAAGTTTTTTACTTTTTCATAAAAGTTTTTAGCCCAATCGGCAAATTTTTGCTTAGCAGAACGGTTTTCTTCCTTGGTATAAGTGGATAGGTGATAAGCCGTTTGCTGAATCAAAGAAGAAAAGTTATAACTTTCTATCAAGTAATTTTGGAAAAAAACCTTTTCTTCGGCTTTTAAAATTTGTTGAATAGTAGTTAAATCAGGTTTTGAATGACAGAATGTTGCAATTTGCTCATCAATCGATAAACTTTCAGGATTTAATTCACTGGTCATTACCAATCCATCCAAACTTCGTAATCTCGATAATGCTACATACACCTGTCCGGAAGCAAAAGCATAACCAATATCAATAATAGCTTTATCAAAAGTTAATCCTTGGCTTTTGTGAATAGTAATTGCCCAAGCCAATTTTAAAGGATATTGAGTAAAAGTTCCAACTACTTTTTCTTCAATTTCGTTGGTGTTGGTATTCAATTGATATTTAACATTTTCCCACATGTATTTTTCTACATCAATGTAGCTGTTGTCATCGTGCGATTTTACTACGATACCTTCATTGTCAATTTCTGAAATGACACCAATTTTCCCATTAAAAAATTGCTGCCTTCCTGTTGGGTCGTTTTTAATAAACATCACTTGGGCACCTTTTTTTAGCTCCATGCGTTGACTTATCGGGTAATTGTATTCGCTAAAATCGCCCTCAATTTCTGCATCAAAATAATACGATTTGGTCTTGATTTTTTGTAGCTCCTCGTTGTTCAGACTGTCTGCTTGTTTGTTGTGTGTTGTTAAGCGAATATACCCCTCATTGGCTAATGGTTTAAAATTAGGTTGGTAATGCGATTTCAGTACTTCAAAATCTTGGGGAGTTACTTTGTTGTCCCTAATGTTGTTTAACAATTGAATAAATTTTTCATCTGCTTGACGGTAAATTTTATCCAATTCAATTTGTATGGGAGGTTGGCTATCGAATGCTTTTGCGTTGAAAAAGTAAATGGAAGCATAGTAATTTTTCAGCACATTCCATTCGTTATCTCTAATAACAGGTGGGAGTTGCATCAAATCGCCAATTAGTAAAAGTTGCACACCGCCAAAAGGCACATAGCTTTTTCTTTTTACACTTCTCAGCAAGGTGTCAATAGCATCCAATAAATCAGCCCTAAGCATACTCACTTCATCAATTATCAATAACTCTAATTCTCTGATTAGTTTAATTTTATTTTTATTGAGTTTGGCATTTTTTAGTAGTGAATTGGGAGTATTTACTTGCTGATTTTCATCAAAATGGTTCGCAGCATTATTCTCTGGAATAAAATATCCGAAAGGTAATTGAAACAGCGAGTGAAGCGTTACACCTCCGGCATTGATGGCAGCAATACCTGTTGGTGCTGCAACAATTACGTTTTTGTGCGTATGTTTTACAATATGTTTTAAAAAGGTGGTTTTACCTGTTCCGGCTCTACCGGTTAAAAACAAGTGCCTGTTGGTGTGGTTAATAAATTTTGAAGCAAATTCGGTTAGATTGCCTGTAAATGTTGTCATAAAAAAAATAATTTATTCGTTGCCATAAGCAACAATAGTCATAGTAAAATCATAACCTAACCATGGTGCGGAAAGATTTTTTCTGGTTCTACTTAATCTTTTTTGGTAAACCATGCCAATATTGGTTGCAAATTTTTCTATGAAGAGGTTTTCAGTGATGAGGTTTACATCATTAATTTGTGTTACCGTAGCCACTGAATCAAAAGGAATTCCACCAATATTTTCTGCTTGATGCACGGCTGTGTATTCATAGATTTGCTCCCCTAAATTATTAAAATTATTTCCGTTCCAAGTTTTGTTTGCTCTTACCGGGAAAATTAATTTTACAAAGCGGTCATTTTCTTCTACTTTTTGATAGTTGGTAGTAGTAATTTTACTTTGCCAAACATCTACTAATTCCCAATGTGTGCTATCGGGATATTTTTTAAAACGCTCAATTCTGTATGCGGGGTCTCCTTGTAAATCCGTAAAAGTAGCGTTTAAATGCTCTTTAATTTGAAAATGAAAGGTATCGGAAGTAGCTGTAAAATCATCGTAAAAAATAGAATCAACATTGTAAATGATGTAGTTGCCTGTTTGCAAGCCTGCATAATTATAGTTCAGGTTAGGTTTTACAGTGTTTTCTTTGTCGGATTTACACCCAAAAAAAGTAATCAATGCTATTAAAATGATATGGATGGAGATTAACTTCATTTTCTAACAAGCTAATTTACTATTTTTTAGTAGAATTTTTATTGACAATTTCATAAATATCCGTTCTACGGTCTTTTAAGTTCCTCACGCTACCGAAATTATGCAATTCGGTAAGAAGATCCATATCCACATCGGCAATTAATATCATTTCAGTGTTTGGAGTTGCTTCGGCCTTAATGCCGTTGGAAGGAAATTGAAAATCGCAGGGGGTAAACACACCCGATTGAGCAAACTGGATATCCATATTATGAACATTTGGTAAGTTTCCTACACTGCCGGCAATGGCTACATAGCATTCGTTTTCAATGGCTCTGGATTGAGCACAAAGTTTTACTCTTGAGTAACCGTTTTGTGTATCCGTTAAAAATGGAACGAAAATAATTCCTACCCCTTCATCAGCAAGTATGCGAGAAAGTTCAGGAAACTCAATGTCGTAACAAATAAGGATGCCAATTTTTCCGCAATCGGTATCAAAAGCTCTGATTTGATTGCCTCCTTGCATGGCCCACACCTTTTTCTCATCGGGAGTAGGATGTATTTTTTCGTAATATTCTACTTCTCCGTTGCGTTTAAACAAATAACCTACATTATGCAGTTTGTTATTAATCAAGTGGGGCATACTTCCACCAATGATGTTAATGTTGTATGAAATGGCGTATTTGGTAAAATATTCTACAATTTTTGGGGTGTATTCAGCTAACTTTCTAATGGCTTCGGCTTCATTAAGATGATTGAATTCTGCCATTAGTGGTGCATTGAAAAATTCGGGAAATAATGCAAAATCGCACCGATATCCGCTAAGGGTGTCTATGAAATATTCTGCTTGACGCATTAAATCATCCAAATTATTGTAGGGACGCATTTGCCACTGAACAGTACCAATTCGTACAATTTTTTTGATGGATTTTGCTTTCAGGTTGGGTTTTTCGTAATAAATATTGTCCCAACGCAACAACACAGCATATTCATTAGAAGCTTCATCGCCTTCCAAATACCCTTTTATTACCCTTACCGGATGAAAATCATTTGAAAGTTGGTAGTTTAATACCGGGTCGTGAATTTCGTGTGTTCGCACCTTTTGAATATAAACTTTTGGAGTAATCTCATCGGCAAACTTATGGTAGTTAGGAATTCTTCCACCAATGTAAATCGCTCTCAGATTAAGGTTTTCACACAATTCTTTACGATAATCATACAACCTTCTCCCCAGCCTTAATCCACGAAATTCAGGTTTAATAAAAATATCTATTCCGTATAGCACATCGCCATTTTCGTTGTGAGTATTAAAGGTGTAGTTTCCTGTAATTTCTTTGTAAGTATGTTGGTCGTCAAACTGTTGTGAATCTACAATTATAGATAAAGCACAACCGGCAATTTTCCCGTTTACTTTAATTACCACCTGACCTTTAGGGAATTTTTTCAGTAGATTATTCATCTGACTTTCTTTCCAATAGGAGTCGGGCATATTGTGATAAGCTTCAATCATAGCTGCTTTCAACTCTTCATAATCTGAAAAAGAAAGAAATTCTAAGGTGATTTTTTGGGAAGGTTCGCTCATAAATTCAGTCTGTTTTATGTTGTAAAAGGATATGAAAAAATAATAGTAAAATTACAAAAATAGCACAGTATTTTATGGTTCGATAATTTCGATTAAATTTACAGTTTTTCAATCTTTTTTTAAATGGAGTTTAGCAACATACAAATATGGGAAGCTTTAGCAGGTTTGGGCTTGTTTCTTTTTGGTATGTTTATGATGGAAGAGTCGTTGAAAGAATTGGCAGGAAGAAGTTTTAAAAAATTCTTACGCAAACACACCAACAATTCGGTAAAAGCTGTTTTTTCTGGAACTTTAATCACTGCTGTGCTACAAAGTAGTTCTATGGTGGCATTATTAGTAATGTCTTTTGCCGGAGCAGGAATAATTGGTTTGAAAAATGGCATTGGAATTATTTTGGGTGCAAATTTAGGCACTACTTTTACCGGATGGATAGTTTCTTGGTTAGGGTTTAAATTAGATATTGGTACGGTTATTCTCCCATTTATTGCCATCGGAGGTTTAGGAATTATTTTTTTAAAGTCAGAAAAACTTTCCAATATCAGTAAAATGATAATGGGATTTAGTTTTATGTTTTTAGGGCTCGATTACATGAAAGACGGCTTTGCTTTATTTGCTCAGCAAATGGATTTGAGTTTTATTAATAATCAACCCGGAATTTTATTTGTATTGTTTGGTGTTCTTCTTACAGCCAGTATTCAATCTAGTTCAGCAGCAATCATGATATTTTTATCGTCTTTATCGGCAGGGGTTATTACTTTGGAGCAAGGATTTTATTTGGTAATAGGAGGTGATTTAGGTACTACCATTACTGCTTTGCTAGGAACAATTAATGGCAATACCATTAAAAAGAAAGTAGGATGGTCGCAAGTAATGTTTAATGTTTTTAATGTGAGTTTAGCGTTGGTTTTATTAAAAGGTTATTCATACATTATTTTTGAACTTCTGTCCATTACCGATCAGTTGTTTGGGTTGGTTATTTTTCACAGTATAATGAATTTAGTAGGGATATTATTTTTGTTACCATTTTTAAATCAGTTTGCTAAATTATTGGATAAGCTAATTGTATTAAAAGAAAAACATTTAGCCACCAAATTGATGTTAGCCAATGCAACAGATGCACATTCCGGAATAGAGGCCTTGCAAAAGGAATGTGTTGTTTTTATAGAAAAAGCCATTCAACTTAATAGACAATACCTTAAAATTGTTCAACAAGATAAAACTACTAACGATTTGTATTTTAACTTAAAAGAACATGAATCTGAAATAGTTGCTTTTTATGTGGAATTGCAAAAGAATGAGCTTACTGAACAGGAAGCATCTATAATTAACCGATTAGTTGCCAGTTTCAGAAATGCCACCCTTTCTTCCAAAGATTTAAAAGACATCAAACATAATTTGGATGAGTTGAATAAATCTGCAGCAGATAAATTCTACCATTTGTATAAAAAAATAAAGCACAATCAGGAAAAGTTTTATAACGAATTAAGTGCCATTATTTCTCATTTTAGCTATTCTTCAGCGACAGATATTGAACAATTAAATCAAGTTCAATCGTCTTATTATCAGGATGAGGTTGCTACTATTTATATGCTAATAAAAGACAATAAAGATGCGGAAACCGATATTCCTACATTGTTAAATATGGTAAGAGAAGTCAATAATTCCAACGAATCGTTATTGAGGGCAGTAAATAATTTGGTAAACAAATAAAAAAGGCCGCAACCGGGGAGGTATGCGACCTTTTAACCTAACTAAAAAACTACATGTTTTGTTATAACTACTCGGTTACTTAAACTGTCATCCAAAAGTAGTGGGATTTTAATTTATTATTTATGATAATGCTCATATTTTGAGCTATTTTTTTACTTTTTATCTTCACCGTTGATAAATTTAGGTTTAACTGTAATCATTAACCACCCCCATCCATTGCTGTTTTTCTCTAAACCTCTACCGTTTATATCAGTTACTCCCTTAAGGTAAGACAAAGTTTCTGTGTTCATTAAAACTGAGTAACCACCTTTTACATCAACATCTTTGGCCAATTTAAACCCAAAAGTAAAATCAATTTCAGTACCTAAATAATTATCCATTTCTTGGTATTGATCGATTTCTGAAAGAGGTGTCCCGGCAATAATAGCAGCATTGTTGTCCAACATAATTTTATATCCGTCTCTTACAGGGGCAGCAGCTAGAAAGTAGTGAACATCAGCTTTTAGCCAAAATTTTTCGTGGGTGTATTTTAAACCCAAAAAAGCATCATTTAATCCTACTGAACCAATGTGGTTGCCTACATAAAAATAATCCATGTATCCGTTAAACTTGTGGTTGGTGCCAAAATGAGGTGTGAATGAATGATTAACTGTTCTGTAGCTAAAAGAAGTGTCTGTCTGACTTTGTCCGCTTAGGTGTTCAAAACCGGCATCAATACTAAATTTTTTAGAAATCTTATACATGGCTTCTATGCGTGCATTCATAGCCTGAATCTCTCGATTGTATTCCCCTTTTACATCAGAAAATACCATGTTTCTGTTGCCATCAACTCCCATTTGGTAGTAAAATGCTCCAGCCAACTGAAATTTATCTTTTTTATAGACTAAACGCGTTCCGGCAGTTTGACTGTAATTATCTTTGTAATAAGTAGTGGCTGTTCCGGGTGCTACTCCCGAACTGTCGTAATCCAGTTGTTCTTTTCCTAAATTTAAGAACAAAACACTAGCGTTCAATTGTTCACTTAATTGATGGTTGAGCCATAAATATTGCATGGCTTTGTAAGAACCAAACTGAGCAACTGTTCCAGTAAGGGCAGCTTTATCTTGGTTGAAAGCAAATCCTACATCTACTTTAGTTTTTTCAGTTTTGTATTTTAAAATTGCGGCATCATGAGCTCTTGCTTGTTGTGCCCAACCCAAGTCTCCAAAAATACGATGGTCATCGTAAGCAATTTCTTGGCGACCAAATTTTAAGGACCATTTTTCACTTAGTAATGCTTCTACCCACGCTTCATGCACTGTTGTATAAGCACCATCGTTATTTTGTTGCGAAGCCGTCCCAACTGTTTGAGGTTGACTCCCCCAAACTCTAACATCTTGTAATGCAACTTTAAAAATATAACCTTCCGATTTGTAACCAAAATTTATTCTTGTTCTTTGGTCAACAAAAGCGGCCGGATCTTGAGTGGAGTCCAACACATTTTTAAATCCGTTTCGGTATTCAAACCGAGGTCTAATTTCTCCATCTAATGTAAATTGAGCAAAAG
>DATGOR010000148.1:0-16018 GCA_035305805.1 Vicingaceae bacterium
GGCGTAATCCACCAATGTTTTGGTGTCTTCATCCATTTTTTCAATTGGTTCGGTTACTTTTCCACTCCACAATACATTATCGGCAATAATGTACCCACCAGGATTAACCATATCTAACACTAAATTGTAATAATTAATGTAATTGCTTTTGTCGGCATCAATAAAAACAATATCGTATTTTTTATTTAAGGTAGGAATGATGTCTAGAGCATTGCCAATATGTTGCTTAATGGTGTTTTTAAGTCCTGCCTTATCAAAATATTTTTTCGCAAAGTTTTCTAATTCTTCATTAATATCAATAGTGTCAATGCTGCCATTTTCTTTTAATCCTTCAGCTAAGCAAAGAGCGGAATAGCCGGTGTAAGTACCTATTTCTAATATGTTTGTAGGTTGAATCATGTGTGAAAGCATGCTCAAAATTCTGCCTTGCAAATGTCCGGAAAGCATTCTTGGAGTTAGTATTTTTTCCCAAGTTTCGTGATTTAGTTCTTGTAATAATTCACTTTCTTGCTCAGAATATTTTTCTACATAATTTGAAATAGTTTCAGGTAAAAAATCCATAGTTTTTTTAGTTTTCTGGTTGATATAATAATGTACTTAGTTGATTTTCGTCAAATATTTCGTTAGCAACATCCAAAATTTGGCTATCAGTAATGGCATTTATTTTTTCATAAACACTTGGCAAATCTTCTATTTTGTTATAAAGTAACAAGCTTTTACCTTGTCCAAGCATTACGTTGCAATTGTTTTCTTCAGCAATAGTAGTTTGGCCCAAGAACTGTCGTTTTGCATTTTTTAGTTGAGAGGAAGATAGTTTTTTGTTTTTCAAATGCTTCATTTCCTTTTTTACCAAACGCACCGATTTATCCATCTGCTTAATATCGGTACCCAAATAAATAGAAAACAACCCCACATCTGCATACATATTATAGGAAGATTCTATGTTATAGGTCAATCCGTATTTTTCTCTCAAGCCCATGTTCAACTTACTATTCATTGCCGGCCCACCTAAAATATTATTCAACAATAAAAAAGTAGTTTTTTTATCATCATAAGCACTATAAGCCACGTTGCCTATTACGCAATGTGCCTGATGAATGTCTTTTTGTAACTGTTCTTGTTTAGGGAAATAATTACCAAAGGGTTTTCTGCTGTTTGTTGAGTTTTTCTCCGGTATCGTTCCTAAATATTTTTCGGCAATGCGTTTTACTTTCTTGAGAGGAATATTACCAACTATACTAAACACAATTTGGTGTGTAGCATAATGTTTATTAAAAAAAGAAATGAGCTTGTCCCTTTTTAGGTTAGTGATAGTATGAATGTTTCCTAAAATATTCATTGACAAAGGATGCTGAGCAAAAACTTGTTCCTCAAAATCATCATAAATTTGCTCGTAAGGCGTATCCTGATAAGAATAAATTTCGTCAATAATAACTTCTTTTTCTTTTTGTAATTCTTTTTCAGGAAAAGTAGAGAAAAAAACAATGTCAGTTAGTAAATCTACTGCACGCTCAAAGTACAATGAAGTAAAAGAGGCATAAACGTTGGTGTGTTCTTTTGTGGTAAAAGCATTTATTTCTCCACCAACACTATCAATTCTATTAAGAATATGATGTGTTTTTCGTTTTAAAGTTCCTTTAAAAATAGCATGCTCGATAAAATGAGCCATACCACTTTCTTCCGGCAACTCATCTCTAGAACCTGTATTTATTACAAATCCACAGTGAGCTACAAAACCAGCAGTTGGCTTAAAAACAACCCTAATACCGTTAGTTAACTCAAAAATATGCTCTTCCATAAGTAGCACAAAATTAACACCTAAAAATAGAATTAAGCTATTATTAACAAGATTTATGTTTTTGTTGATAACTTAGTTGATAAGTGAATTTCTACGACATTACTTCACACTTTATTTTAGTATATTTTAGCAATGTGATAATTACATAATTCTATCAATATGAATATTTTGATCAAATCTATATTGTTAACCCTAACATTTGTTTTATATACAGTAACTTCCTTTGCTCAAGAAAAATTGTCCTCTAAAGAAGAAAAGAAAATTTTAGAGAATGCCGAATTATACTTTGAGGAAGGAGATTTACAAAACATTCCAAAAGCCATGGAGTTATTTGAGAAGTTGGAAGCGAATAAGCCGGAAGATCCTTATTACAAATTAATGGTAGGAATTTGTTATACACAAGTAAACGATAAAAAAGAAATTGCTATTCAAAAACTTACGGAAGTAAAAAAAATGAACCCTGAATTCAACCTGGTAAATAATTATTTAGGCAGGGCTTATGCTGCCAATCATCAATTTGATACTGCCATTGAGTTGTTTAATCAATTTTTGAAAGCAGAGGACATTGATGATGAAACTAGATTATTGACCAAGCAACGAATTATTTATTGTCAAAATGCCAAACAATACATTCAAGACAGTATAAAAGTAGAAATTAATGACATTGGCAACCCTATCAACACCTCTCACTCGGAGTATGTGCCCGTTATTACGCCTGATGAATCTATGTTAATTTACACTTATAGAGGAGAAAGAAGTAAAGGAGGGTTGAGAGATGCTACCGGGAAACCGGATCCGTTTGGTCAATACTATGAAGACATCATGATTTCCTATAAATTAGGTGAAAGTTGGTTGAGCCCCGAAAGTATTGGAGAAAACATCAATACTGATGGACATGACGCTTCCGTTGGATTGTCAGTTGATGGGCAAAAACTATTTATCTACAAACAAACAAAGAAAGACAACGGAGATATTTATGAAAGTACCTTGGAAGGAGAAACTTGGTCGAGACCAAAAAAACTGGAAGGAGATGTAAACACCGAAGCTTGGGAAGGGAGTGCCACATTAACAAGCGATGGTCAAACGTTGTATTTTTCTAGTAACCGTGAAGGCGGCATGGGTGGAAGAGATTTATATTCTGCAGAACTAATGCCTGATGGCAAATGGGGAAATGTAAAAAACCTTGGACCACAAATCAATACCCAATTTGATGAAGATGCACCTTTTATCCATCCTGATGCAAAAACACTTTATTTTAGTTCAAAAGGACCTTTAAGTATGGGGGGGTATGATATTTTTTACTCTTATTTAACTGACAAAGGCTGGGAAACACCAACCAACGTTGGGTACCCTGTCAACACCATTGATGATGACCGCTTTTATGTATTGTCTGCGGATGCCAAAACAGGCTACTATTCTTCTTCCGGAAGAACCAAAAATGGAGATCATAACATATATACTGTTTCTCCGGGGCATTTTGGCAAAAGACCAATATTGGCATTAGTAATTGGTGTAACAAAAGCAGATGGGCAACCGGTTGATGCTGACATTACTGTTACCAATGATAAAACCGGGGAACTAGAAGGTAAGTTCAAATCTAATTCAACCAGTGGAAAATACATGTTGGCACTAACTCCCGGAAATAAATATAAAATTGCCATAGAAGTAGAAGGGTACGAAACAAAGATTGATTATTTGGATATTGAAAATCTAGAAACCTATGTACAGGTAGAACACGATTTTAATTTATTCTCTAAAAAAGAAATTGATGGTGTTGCTGTTGCTGATGAAGAAAACGAACTACAAGGCAAAATTGACACTCAAATTGAGAAATACAAATATGAAAATACCAAAGATGGCTATATTAAAACAGCCTTCAACAAAGTATTGAATACAAAAGGAACTGAACCCGTAGAAAATGTTCAATACTACATTCAGCCCAACGACATGGAAAAGATAAAAAATGTTAGTGGAGTGGCTGCACGCTCAATGGTAAAAGATGGGACTGATGAAGTGGTGATTGGTCCTTTTAGCACCTTATTAGAAGCTGAATTGTTTAGAACACGCTTAGCCAAAGAAGACACCTCTATTACCGCTATGAACATTAAAGTGGATGACGATGGTGTAGAAAAATCACTTTATCAATTTTACCCGGAAGAGTTTAACAGAAAAGATTTTAATGAAGAAATTTCCTTACATGAAAAAATTACTCAAAAAGATAAAGTAGAAGATGAAATTGCTCAAGCTGAAAAAGAGAAAAAAGCAAAGGAACTTACTCAAGATGATGAAGTAGATTTAACCAACGAAGACTTGGTTAATGCCAAAGAAAAAACTATTGCCGGACTTTCATTTAAGGTAGAAATTGCTGCCGTACAAGACGAAAAAGATTTTGCCTTAGGTCATCTGGAAAAATATGGAAAAATTACAGCAAAAAAATACTCTGACGGAACTATAAGATATACCTTTGGTCCTTTTGAAACATTGGCTGAAGCAGAAGCTTTCCGTCAAATGTTAGTAGAAAAAGAAAAAGAGACTGAAGATGCTTTTATTACCGTTTTTGTATTCGGACAAAGAAAAACATTGGAAGAATATCAAAGCACAACCCCATGTGGTGATGCACAGGAATTCATAGATTTTTCTGAATTTATTGGAAAAGACTTAAACGATAAATCAGTTTATGACAAACTCATCCAAATGGCTGCCAATATTTGTGTTGACGGTTTAGAATTTAAAGTTCAAATTGCCGCTTATCGTTTTCCAAAAAACTACCAATGGGATCACTTAAAACAATTTGGCAAGCCTGTTATTACAGACTATCCTGATGGTATTACTCGATTTACTCAAGGTAATTTCAATAAAATTAAAGAAGCAGAAGAATTGCGTCAAAAAATCATTACTGCCGGACAAAAAGACGCATGGATTACTCCTTTCTTCAACGGGCAACGAATGTTACTGGAAGATTTAATAAAAGAGAACTTTTACAGCAAAAAAATCAATTAATATTAAAACATTCACCAAGTTAAAAAGTCGCTTTAAAGCGACTTTTTCTTTTTTTTAGGAGAAGATACTTAAAATGATTTTGCCAAAATAATTGGATTGATTAATTTCGGAACAAAATTTGAACTACTTAAAATTGAACTCAAAAATCATAAAAAAATGAGAAAATTTATTTTACACGTTTTAACATTTATAACTCCTTTAGGCATATTCGCACAAGAAAACCTAGTGCCAAATCACGACTTTCAAACAGTAGAAAAAAAAGTGAAAGAAGAAGGACAAATTAATCTTGCCACACCATGGATTTCTCCTACACTTGCTCCGGCAGATTTGTATTCCAAAGATTCTAAAAGCGACATGGTAACAACTCCCGCTAATGCTTACGGAGAAGAAAAACCCATGGAAGGCGATAATTATGCCGGGTTTTTAGCTTATAGTTATAAAAACAAAGAACCCCGAAGCTACCTACAAGTGCAGTTAAAACAAAAATTAGAAGCAGGAAAAAGCTATTGTGTAAAAATGCACATTAGCCTTGCCGATTTATCTAAATATGCTACTAGTCATGTTGCAATGGCATTAACCAAAAATGCTATTTCTGCAAACAATACCGATATTCTTAGAGTAGAAAAATCTATTATCAGTAAAAAATTAACCCTTTATGATAAACAATTCTACTGGACAGAGGTTTGTGGCGTTCACAAAGCTGAAGGCGATGAAGAATTTCTAACCATAGGTAATTTTACCGATGATGATAAACTTAAATTAGAAAAAGTAAAACGACCAAGAGGTTTTTCTTCTCCTCAATTGTATGATGCCTACTATTATGTGGACAATATTTCAGTAACAGAAACATCCACCCCTGAAGAATGCGATTGCGATACCGACCCGGCTATGAAAAATGTTGAAAAAGTAAGTAGAAACTTCAGTAGTGAAAATGACCCAAAAGCAAACAAGGTGAAAATTGTTGGCACCCATGGAGATGTTGCTGATGCTTCGGGAACTAACAATAATACCAATGCAAAAATTGAAAACTTAAACAACGTAAACATTACATTCTTGGCTAATTCTTATGCCATTGATGAAAGTGCTGAATTCTTAGATAAAATCATAGCTTATTTAAAAACAAACAAATCGGTTAAAATAAAAATGATTGGACACAACGATGCGTCTGAAAAAGAAGAAAGATTAGATGGAAAAAGATTGGCTGCTGTTTACAAATACTTATTATCAAAAGGTATTGCTAAAGAAAGAATTGAAAGAGAAATGAAAGGAGATTCAGCTCCTGCTGACAAAAACGACCCCTTAAAAAATATGAGGGTAGAAATACAAGAAATAAAATAATCCACTATATGTAGCAAAAAGAGGGGTGAATTAATTTTCACCCCTCTTTTTTTATATTAAAATCAAATAAAAACATACTTTTTATAAAAACACCCCTCTTTTTTTAAGGGTGTTAATAAAATATTTTAATATTTTTATACAATCAGCCTCTAAAAAATATACTTTTGCATAAAAATTAACTAAAATATATAATTATGCTACGCTTTAATGCTTTAAATGATGTTTTGAAAAGAACCGCTAAACAAGTGGACTACCCTTCTGATAAAATTTCTGAATTTTATGCAGTGAATGTATTTACACAAGAAAAAATGCGTGAATACTTACCTAAAGAAGCTTACCAAAGTGTTATCGCTTCTATAAACGAAGGCACAAGAATAGACAGAGCCATCGCCAATCAAGTTGCTTCATCTATGAAAGACTGGGCACTTACAAAAGGAGTAACTCACTACACCCACTGGTTTCAACCACTTACAGGAGCAACAGCAGAAAAGCACGATTCATTTTTCACCCCAATTAGCGGAGGAAGAGCCATAGAGCGTTTTGATGGAGATAATTTAATCCAACAAGAACCGGATGCTTCCAGTTTTCCAAACGGAGGCATCAGAAATACTTTTGAAGCAAGAGGTTATACGGCTTGGGACCCAACATCTCCGGCTTTTATTATAGGAAGAACTTTATGTATCCCAACAGTATTTATTGCTTACACCGGAGAAGCGTTAGATTACAAAATGCCGTTATTAAAAGCACTTCATGCAGTTGACAAAGCGGCTACAGCAGTCTGTCAGTACTTCGATAAAGATGTGAACAAAGTAAATGCTAGTTTAGGTTGGGAACAAGAATATTTTCTAATTGACAAGTCATTGTTCAATGCTCGTCCGGATATCATGATGGCAGGAAGAGCTTTAGTAGGACACAATCCTGCAAAAGGACAACAACTAGATGACCACTATTTTGGTTCTATAAGTGAACGAGTAGTTGCTTTTATGAAAGACTTTGAAATTGAATCCCTAAAATTGGGAATTCCGGTAACTACCAGACATAATGAAGTAGCACCGAATCAGTTTGAATGTGCTCCTATGTTCGAAGAAACAAATCTTGCCAATGACCATAATTTATTGTTAATGGACATCATGGAAAAAATTGCCAGAAAGCATGATTTCAGAATCTTATTTCACGAAAAACCATTCAAATCTGTAAATGGCTCCGGAAAACATAACAATTGGTCATTAAGCACCAATACTGGTGTTAACTTACTTTCTCCAGGAAAAAACCCAAAAACCAACTTACGATTTTTAACCTTTTTTGTCAACACTATAAAAGCCATTTATGATAATGCCGATATTTTAAGAGCCAGTATTGCTACAGCCGGAAACGACCATAGATTGGGAGCCAATGAAGCTCCTCCGGCAATTATGTCTGTTTTTATTGGCTCTCAGCTAACACAAATGTTAGACAATATTGAGAAAAACGTGAAAGCAGGAAAGATGACACCTGAAGACAAAACGGAATTAAAACTGAGTATCGGAAAGATTCCTCAAATCTTGTTGGACAACACTGACAGAAATCGTACTTCTCCTTTTGCATTTACAGGGAATAAATTTGAATTTAGAGCAGTCGGCTCCTCTGCAAACTGTGCCAGTGCTATGATTGCTTTAAATGCCATAGTAGCCAAACAACTAAATGAATTCAAGAAAACAGTCGATGCTGCTATCATTAAAGGAGTTAAAAAAGACGAAGCCATTATTAAAGAACTACAAAAACTAATTAAAGAATCAAAAGCCATCCGATTTGAAGGAAACGGATATGGTGAAGAATGGGTCAAAGAAGCAGCAAAAAGAGGTCTATCCAATTTAAAAGACACTCCTAGAGCTATTAAAACTATGGTTGATAAAAACACCAAGAAACTTTTTGCAGAACTAGAAGTGTTTACAGAAAAGGAATTGGAAGCTAGGTATGAAATTGAACTAGAAAACTACATCTTAAAGTTACAAATCGAATCTAGAGTTTTGGGGGATATAGCAAGAAATCATATTTTGCCAACTGCTTTCAAGTATCAAAACGTACTATTACAAAACATTAAAGGAATGGACGATGTTTTCGAAAAAGAAAGCAAAGAACTAACTGTTACTCAAAGAGATGTACTTAAGCAACTATCTCTACATGTAAACACTATCAAGCAAAAAACAGATGAAATGTTGGAAGAGAGAAAAAAAGCCAATAAAATTGAGTCGCCCGAAGAAAAAGCATTGGCTTATTGTGATAAAGTAAAACCTTTTTTCGATGAAATTAAGTACCATTCAGATAAATTAGAATTATTAATTGATGATACTTATTGGCCACTTCCTAAATTAAGAGAAATGCTTTTTACTAAGTAATTTTTTAAAATTTATTGGCTATTTGCACCAAAAAACAAAAAATAATTTATTTTTGTCGAGGTTATTTTGAAATATACCAATATATTTTTTATTTTAGCCAATTCAAAGGAAACTAAAACTATCATCATGAAAAAGATTTTATTGACTTTATTAACTTTTGTAATATTTGGTTTTGCTGCAAACGCTCAGAAAGACTATAAAAGAGAAGCTGACGTTGCTTTTAGCGGCTACAAATATTACCAAGCCATAGAAATGTATAAAAAAGCTTACACCAAAGAGAGTAAAAATGAGGTGAAAGCTGAGATTTTATTCCAAATTGCTGAGTGTTACCGCTTGAAAGAAGACGGAAAACAAGCTGCTGTTTGGTACGAAAAATCAATCAAAGCTAAGCACGAAAACCCTTTGGCTTACTTGTACATTGCTAACATCTACAAATCTGAAGGAAGGTACGAAGATGCTATTGGCTATTACGAGAAATTTAAAGCAGCAGCACCTAGTGATAAAAGAGGTGATGCCGGAATTAAATCTTGTGAAGAAGCAAAAAAATGGATGGACAATCCCACGAGAACCATTGTAAATCCTATGCCTCAAATAAACTCTGAAGATTATGACTTCTCTCCTGCATTCGCAGATAGAAAAGGAGAAGAAATTTACTTCACTTCAACCAGACAAGGTTCTGCAGGAACAGAAGTATCAGCGGTTACCGGAATGAACTTTTCAGATATTTATGCTACAAAAAGAGATAAAAATGGCAAATGGAGTGAACCTACTCCTCTAAACGAAACTATTAATTCTCCTGCTAGTGAAGGTGCCTCGGTAACTAATGCCAAAAGAAATGTAATTTTCTTTACTCGTTGCGGTGTTGAAAAAAATGGAATTATGGGTTGTGCTATCTATACCGCAAAAAAGATGGGACAAAAATGGGGAGATGCTGAATTAATTCCTATAGGAGTTGATACTTTTGCTATTGGTCATCCTGCTTTATCTCCTGATGAAAATACTTTAGTGTTTGCTTCGGATATGCCTGGCGGACAAGGTGGAAAGGATTTATGGTACATTACTTATGATAAAAAAGGAAGAACATGGTCTGAGCCAACCAATTTAGGTGGAGAAATCAATACTCCCGGTGATGAAATGTTCCCTCATATCAGAGAAAATGGAGATTTATATTTCTCTTCTAACGGACATCCGGGAATGGGTGGTTTAGATTTATTTAAAGCTGAGAGTAAAGGCGTAAATCAATGGTCTAAAGTTGAAAATCTTAAATACCCAATGAACTCACCTGCCAACGATTTCGGAATTACCTTTGATGGTGATAAAGATAGAGGATTTTTAACCTCAAGCAGAGAAGGTGGTAAAGGCGGTGATGATATTTGGGAGTTCTATTTACCACCATTGGTATTTGCTATAGAAGGTACTGTAAAAGATTTAGAATCTTCTGAACCATTAGCTAACGCAACTATTAAATTGGTAGGTACAGATGGTAGTAGTGCTGAAGTTACTACGGATGATGGTGGGTTTTTTACTTTTGCTGAAAACGGTAATGACAGATACATCAACCCTAATACTTCTTATTCTTTAGTTGTATCTAAACAAGATTATTTGATTGCGAAAGGGAAGGAAACTACCGTAGGGTTAAATGATTCAAGAACTTTCGTTCACGAATATTTATTACAACCTGTTAAAAATACTGTTATCAAACTTCCATTAATTGAGTACGAATACAACAAAGCTGATTTGAAACCTAACTCAAAAGATTCGTTGAATTATTTATATGATATTATGGTTGAAAATCCAAACATTGTAATTCAATTACGTTCTCATACGGATTTTAGAGGTAGTGCAAAATACAACCAAGCACTTTCTCAAAGAAGAGCTCAATCTTGTGTGGATTACTTAGTAAAAGAAAAAGGTATTGATCCGGACAGAATTAAAGCTAAAGGTATGGGTGAAGAGGAGCCATTAAAAATGCCTGATGGTACTTTATTGGATGAGAAGTACATTAATGCTTTAAAAACTAACGAAGAAAAAGAAGAAGCACATCAAAGAAACAGAAGAACTGACTTTAAAGTAATAGCTACGGACTTTGTTCCTAAAAATGCTACTCCAAAAGAAAATTAGTTCTACTAAATAAATTTAAAAGCATCCTCCCTTAAAAGGTGGATGCTTTTTTTATATCTAATAGTTTGAAAATGACAGAAGGCAAAAAATCAGAAAGATACATGGAAAGAGGAGTTTCTGCCTCCAAAGAAGATGTACATAATGCTATAAAAAACATTGATAAAGGATTGTTTCCAAAAGCGTTTTGCAAAATTGTAGCAGATACCTTAACAGGAAGTGAAAATCATTGTGTGGTAATGCATGCAGATGGTGCCGGAACTAAATCCTCTTTGGCTTATGCTTACTGGAAAGAAACGGGAGATATTTCTGTTTGGAAAGGTATAGCACAAGATGCATTAATAATGAATATTGACGATTTGCTTTGTGTTGGTGCAATAGATAATATTTTGCTTTCATCCACTATTGGAAGAAATAAAAATTTAATTCCAGGTGAAGTACTTTCTGAAATAATTAATGGAACAGAAGAATTGTTAGAAGATTTAAGAGCGAATGGCATTGGCATTTATTCTACAGGTGGAGAAACGGCTGATGTTGGCGATTTAGTAAGAACAATTATAGTTGACTCTACGGTGGTTTGTAGAATGAAAAAAGAAGACGTTATTGATAATGCGAATATTCAAGTAGGAGATGTAATTGTTGGCTTGGCTTCATTCGGACAAGCAACTTATGAAAAAGAATATAACGGAGGAATGGGAAGTAATGGCTTAACATCGGCCAGACATGATGTTTTTAATAAGTCTGTTGCTGAAAAATACCCTGAAACTTATGATAATAAAGTGCCGGAAAACCTAGTTTATTCGGGTTCTAAAAAATTAACTGACAAAGTAGAAGGTGTTGCTATTGATGCCGGAAAATTAGTACTTTCTCCGACTAGAACCTATGCTCCTATTATTAAAAAAGTGTTAGAAAAATACCGAAAACAAATACACGGTATGGTGCATTGCAGCGGAGGAGCTCAAACTAAAATTTTACATTTTGTAGATGATTTGCACATTATAAAAGATAATTTGTTTGAAACACCACCATTGTTTCAGTTGATTAAAGAACAGTCAGGAACTAGTTGGGAAGAAATGTAT
The DNA here is from genome assembly GCA_035305805.1 of Vicingaceae bacterium. Classification (GTDB taxonomy): domain Bacteria; phylum Bacteroidota; class Bacteroidia; order Flavobacteriales_E; family Vicingaceae; genus BRH-c54. Next base: position 11,709 of record DATGOR010000148.1, read on the forward strand.
AAAGTGTTTAATATGGGACACCGCATGGAATTGTATGTTCCGCAAGCTGTTGCTGATGAAATTATTGCCATCTCTAAAACATTTAATGTGGATGCCAAAATAATCGGAAAAGTTGAAAGTAAAGGAGAAAAAAAACTGACCATAAAGAGTGCTTATGGAGAATTTGTTTATCATTAAATTATAGAAATGAGTACCTTATTAAAAAAATTAGAAGCTATATACATGAGGTTTCAGGAAATTGGCGAACAAATTGTCGATCCTGAAATTATTGCCGATATGAAACGCTATGTTAAACTCAACAAGGAATACAAAGACTTGGAAGAGATAGTTGAGGCGTATAAAAAATATAAAAATGTACTTGAAAACATTGCTTCTTCTAAAGAAATGCTGAAAACCGAAACAGACAAAGATTTTGTGGACATGGCCAAAGCTGAGATTGAAGCACTTTATGATGAGCAAGAACAATTAGAAGAATCCATAAAGTTTCTTTTAATACCTAAAGATGAAGAAGATACGAAAAACGTGATTATTGAAATTAGAGCAGGAACAGGCGGAGATGAGGCCTCAATATTTGTAGGCGACCTTTTTAAAATGTATTCTAGATACATAGAAAAGAGAGGCTGGAAAATGGAAGTACTTACAGTAAATGAAGGTACGATGGGAGGCTATAAGGAGATTTCTTTTTCAGTGGAAGGCGAGGATGTTTATGGCGTAATGAAATTCGAGTCAGGTGTTCATAGGGTACAACGTGTTCCACAAACCGAATCTCAAGGAAGAGTACACACTTCAGCGGTAACGGTTGCCGTGTTGCCGGAAGCAGAAGAGTTTGATATAGAGATAAGAAAAGACGACATTAAAAGAGATACTTTTAGATCCTCCGGTGCGGGTGGTCAGCACGTTAACAAAACCGAATCGGCAGTTAGATTAACACATATTCCTACAGGAGTAGTAGTGGAATGCCAAGAAGGAAGGTCGCAGTTAAAGAACTTTGATATTGCAATGAAAGTACTGCGTACAAGGCTTTACGAAGCTGAAGTAATTCGAAGAGAGCAAGAACGAGCAGCCGAAAGAAAATCACAAGTTTCTACGGGTGATCGATCTGCAAAAATCAGAACTTACAATTACCCGCAAGGTAGAGTTACCGACCATAGAATTGGGTTGACCCTATATAATTTAGACGCAATAATGGCAGGAGATATGGATGAAATTGTACAATCATTAAAAATTGCCGAAAATGCCGAGAAGCTTCAAGCAGGAGTTGAATAAGTTGAATTCTTTATAATATCATAAACAAACCTCAACACATCAATGCATCACATTAAATTTTATATTTTTATTGGCTGTTGTTTGATCATGTTGAACGGATATAATCAACAAAATTCTGAGGATAAAGTAAGTTTAACCGGTGTTTTGCTAGACGAGCAAACTAAAGCACCTTTGCCTTATGCCAACATTGTAATAGTGGGTAAAAATAAAGTTATTACCACCAACGAAAAAGGCTATTTTTTAGTCCGGAATTTAGCCAAAACCGACTCACTGAATTTCCATTACATTGGTTACGAACAAAAAAAAGTTTGTATTTGTGATTTACAACAAGGTGCTGCTGTATCTTTAAAAGAAGAAATTATAAGTTTAAATGAGTTTTTTGTGTTTTCTAAAGATTATGACGCAAAAGAAATTGTAAAAAATGTTTTAAAACACAAAGAGGACAACTACAAAAACACATTGTCAAAAAAACAAGTGTTTGTCCGACATAGATATATTTCTAACATCGACAAAGTAAAAATTAACTTCAAAAAAAGCTCTTTTAGTCATTTGGATGAAAAAATGACCCAACTATTTGAGCAAAAAATACCCAAACAATCCATTTCTTACACCGATTTCTTGGGAGATGTTTATACTTCCAACCAAGCTGAAGATAAGTTAAAAATTCAGCCAATAAAAGTAGTTCGGCTAAACGATAAGAATGTGGCAGATTTAGAACAAATGGAAAAAGTTTTTACCAACCTTTTTGCTAATACCAAAGAAAACGAATATTGGAAAATAAAAAGTGGAATTATTGGTGGAAAAATTGATACCGACATTACCGAACCCGATACCGATATTGACTCTCTAAGCGATTTTCATAAAAACAATTTATCAGTAACCAACTATGCGGAAAGGCTACAAAATCGGTTTAACACTATTTTTGAGGATAAAAAAAAGTGGGATTTTTTGCATAACACTTCCAACTATGAATATACCTTGATTGGTGGTACCAAAGTAAACAGCGAAGATGTTTATATCATTGATTTTAAACCAAAGAATAAAGGTGAATTTTTAGGAAAACTCTATATTACCACCTCTACTTTTGCACTGGTAAAAGCTGATTTTAAATACGATGAAGGTAAAACCGGAACAAATGTTCAACTGTTTGGTGTAGGTTATACGATTAACCAAATAGCCATTTCCATTTATTTTGAAAAGCAGGGGAATAATTATGAACTAAAATATTTTGCTCAAAAAACAGGAAATAGGGTTAGTTTTGACAGGAACGTTTCATTAATAAAAAAACGCGAGCGATTTTTGGTGGATAAAAAATTGAATGAAATAAAAGTAGGGTTAAATATGATTTCTAGAGAAGAAAGTTCATTTGAAGCCATTGTTATACATCAAGAAAATATCCCTAGCAGTACTTATGAAAAACTTACGCCTCCCAACTATTTTAAAATGATTTATGTTGATCAGTTTAATGATAATATTTGGAAAGGATATGACATTTTGGAGCCCACCAAGCAAATGCGTGATTATAAAAAAATAGAACATTAATTAGAAATAAAATATAGATGAACAGACAAGCACTTATTCAGCAAATTAAATCCAAACAATCATTTTTATGCATAGGTTTAGATACCGACATTACTAAAATTCCTACTCACTTATTAAAAGAAAAAGACCCCTTATTTGAATTTAACAAGCAAATTATTGATGCTACACACGATTTATGTGTTTCCTATAAATTAAATACTGCATTTTACGAAAGTATGGGATTAAAAGGCTGGGAAGCCATGCAAAAAACCTTGGAATACATCCCTAAGGAACAATTTACCATTGCAGATGCCAAACGTGGCGATATTGGAAATACTTCCGCCATGTACGCCAAAGCATTTTTTGAAAATATGGATTTTGATTCAGTAACAGTTGCTCCATACATGGGAGAAGATTCTGTAAAACCATTTCTAACTTTTGATGATAAATGGGTAATTCTATTAGCATTAACCTCCAATAAAGGAGCAGATGATTTTCAGTTTTTTAAGCAAAATGAAGAATTTTTATTTGAAAAAGTATTGAAAACATCCAAACAATGGGGTAACGATGAACAATTAATGTATGTAGTTGGTGCCACTCGCCCACAAATGTTAGAAAGCATCAGAAAAATAGTTCCTTCCAGTTTTTTACTTGTACCAGGTGTAGGAGCTCAAGGTGGTTCTTTATCCGAAGTGTGTAAGTATGGGATGAATGAAGATATTGGTTTGTTAATCAATTCTTCCAGGGCAATAATTTATGCCGGAAACGACAAAGATTTTGTTCAAAAATCGAGAAATGAAGCAGCAAAAATTCAAAAAGAAATGAGTATCTTGCTGTCAAATAAATAATTAATTTAAACTATTAACATTATGAATATAGAAGCATTTTCAGTTACTCCAATCATTTATATCGTATTGGGTATTCTATTTATTTCGGGTTCGTTTTTTATTGTAAAACAAAAAACAGCTACCATCATTGAACGATTTGGAAAATTCCAACGAGTTGCCACAGCAGGTTTTAACTTAAAAATTCCCATTATTGATAAAAAAGCAGGAAGCGTTAACCTAAAAGTAATGGAGCTCCCCGTTGATGTAGAAACTAAAACACAAGATGATGTATTTGTACGCTTAATTGTTTCTGTACAATATTTTGTGGTGGAATCTAAAGAAGGTATCCAAACTTCTTTTTATAAATTTGATGATCCTGCTCGTCAAATTCAATCTTATGTTTTTGATTCCATTCGCTCAGAAGTGCCTAATATGCTACTAGATGATGTTTTTAGTGAAAAAGATAAAATTGCCAAAGCGGTGCAAGTGGAATTAGCCGATGTTATGGAAGAATACGGTTTTAGAATTATCAAAGCATTGATTACTGATATTGACCCTGACTCTAAAGTAAAACATGCCATGAATGAAATTAATGCCGCTAAACGTTTAAAAGAGGCAGCTAAAGAATACGCAGAAGCTGAAAAAATTAAGGTGGTAAAGGCAGCTGAAGCAGAAGCAGAAAGTAAAAAACTTCAA
>DATGOR010000149.1:0-2151 GCA_035305805.1 Vicingaceae bacterium
GTTATTAAAAATACTAAAGGACAAATCGTTTATTCCAACAATAATATTTCAGCAAAGTTACATACCATAAATACTTCCCAGCTTTCATCAGGAATATATTTTGTCTCTTTACTTTCAACTAAAAACACCATAGTTTATAAATTCTTTAAATACAAATAACATGAGAATTATCATAATTTAATTCAATACTTTTAGCTACATTTGTCAGCATAATGAGAGTTACAAATTCTGTCATAGCAATTTCAATGTCTTTTGTATTGATTTTCAGTACAAACTTAAAATCTTTCATTACCATAGATTATTTGTTCAATCAGGCTGAAATTACCCAACTTTTTTGTGTGAATAAAGACCAACCAACATTACAATGTAATGGCAAATGTCATTTAGCAAAAGAAATTGCTGCTGTAGAAATTGATGACAAGGAAGAACCTATGATTCCTATTCAAAACAATTCCAATTTACAACAAATTCTTTTTTCAGAATACCCTCAAGAGTTGTTTACTCCCGGCAACTACCTCAATGAAATTAATAATGTTCAAATTTCAGCTATCGGGAATGAACTTCAGGGTTATTTTTTAATTACCACTCCACCTCCTCAATTAATGGCTTAATACCAATGGTTGTTTATTATACAACCACATAAAAATTGCTATTTATTAGCCATAACTTAACTAAAAAAATATTTAATGAAGAAGATCATTCCGTTAATGATTTCCTTGCTTTGTGCAACAGAAATCTTAGCTTGTGATTTGTGCAGTATTTATATCGGAATTGAACCTAAAGACTATAAAAACTCTTTTGGTGTAAGGTATCGATATAGAATATTTGAAAGTGATTTTCAATTAAATTCACCTACAACAAACCTAAAAATGATAAGTCCTACAAATAGGAAAGGAATTAATACCGACAAGCATTTAGGCGAAAGCGTATATGAACAAAGTGAAGACAAAAAGTTTACTTATACCGAAACATTTACAAGTTACGATGTATATGCGAACTTTTATCTTAACCAACGCTTACAGCTTAATGTTAGCACCTATTTTGCAGACAATTACACCTATAAAAACGATAGTATTTTGGAAAACATCAGCGGTATAGGAGATATAAATATTACCGCAGTTTATCAATTATATAATACTACCAGAACCTCTGATAGTACTAGAAAATTGGTACATCGATTGAATTTTGGAATGGGTTTATTCTTACCTACCGGGAATTTTAACAAAAAATCTATTATAGGTTTTGAAACTAAAATACAACCCAATGTTATTTTAGGAACTCCCATAGAAGAATTAGACCCTCATCTCCAAGCAGGTACAGGGGCTTTTAGTGGCTTACTTTTAGCTGAATATTTAGTAAAATATTCTAATTGGGGAATAACTACTAACATCAGCTATAAAGCTAATAGGGAGAATAAAAATCAATTTAGGTTTGCGAACAGGTTCAATGCTAATTCCAACTTATTTTACCTTATGAAATGGCACAAAAACATCACTTTTATGCCTACCGTAGGTACTGCTATGGAATTTAGCAACAGAGATACTTTTGAAAACTACTCTTATTTAGGATCTGGCGGAGAAGTATGGTTTGCCAATGTTGGTACTACTTTTTTTATAAAAGATTGGGGGATAAACGTAATGTATTACACCCCTGTTTATCAACGTTTAAACGACACTCAACCAAAAAATAAAAGTAGATTGATTGCACAATTATCTTACTATTTTAATTAATTTTATAAACGTAAAAACTCATCATCATGAAAACAACAACAAAAACATTAATACTCTTATCAGCAACTATTGCGTTAAGCTCATTTTTCACATCTTGTTCTAAAGACAAAGGATGTACCGATCCGGTAGCCTTAAATTACGATTCAAAAGCTGATGAAGATGACGGGTCTTGTATTTACCCAACACCTACACCAACTCCTACACCTTCAACTAGTGCTGCAGTTACCATTACATTTACACACGACTTTGATGGTACAACTGTAACTAATAATGATTTTAACACCATTCAATATACTAATTTATTTGGAAATCAAATGAGTGTTAGTAAACTAAGGTACTTAATTTCCGACATTCGTTTCTACAAATCTAATGGTGATAGTGTAGTAGTTGATGGTTACAACTTAATAGACCTTACCGTAGC
>DATGOR010000150.1:0-3154 GCA_035305805.1 Vicingaceae bacterium
TTTCCAAATGCTAAAATAAATATAGGGTTAAATGTAATTGAAAAAAGACCTGATGGCTTTCATAATATTGAAAGTATATTCTTCCCCATTTTAGATGTAAAAGATATTTTAGAAATAGTTGAAAACTTCGACTCTAGTGATGTGGTATTTAGCTCATCAGGTATAACAATCCCTGGAAATAAGAATGAAAACTTATGTTTAAAGGCTTATCATTTAATTAAAAATGACTTTGACATTCCTCCTGTTAAAATTCATTTACATAAAATAATACCTATTGGAGCTGGTTTGGGAGGAGGTTCTTCAGATGCTGCTTTTACTTTAAAAATTCTCAATCAATTATTCCATTTAGAGATTTCTCAAAAAAAGTTACTAGAATACGCTAGGCAACTTGGTTCAGACTGTGCTTTTTTTATAGCAAATAAACCCATATACGCTTTTAATAAGGGGGATGAATTTTATGATGTTGAATTAAATTTAAACAACTATAAAATATTAGTTGATTACCCTTCCATACATATTTCTACTGCTGATGCGTACGCAGGTATTACCCCAAAAAAACCAAGGTATTCAATACTTGAATTAATTAAAAACCCTATAGAAAGTTGGAAAAATAACATATTCAACGATTTTGAAAAATCTATATTAAAAAGGTATCCTGAAATAGAAGAAAGTAAAATTAAAATGTATCAAAATGGAGCAATCTACGCATCTATGACAGGAAGTGGTTCTGCAGTTTTTGGAATTTTTGATAATAAATCTAACCCAAAAGATTAAATTCAGATGGTAGATAATTTGTATTTTTGTGTGCTTAACTTAAAAAGTAATTTATGCCAGTATATTTAGATTTTGAAGAGCCAATACAAATTTTGGAAGATCAATTAGCTGAACACCTAAAACTACAAGAAGAAAAAGGAGTTGATACCTCTAAAATAGTTAAAGAGATTCAGAAAAAAATTAAAGATACAAGAAAAGAGATATACTCCAATCTTACTCCTTGGCAAAGAGTTCAAGTATCAAGACATCCTGAGAGACCTTATACTTTGGCCTATATAAAACACATCACCGATGGTAATTTTATTGAATTGCATGGTGATAGAACTGTGAAAGATGATAAAGCAATGGTTGGTGGTTTTGGAATGATTGACGGCCAATCTGTAATGTTAATCGGACAGCAAAAAGGTGTAAATACCAAGATGAGACAATATAGAAATTTTGGTATGCCCAACCCTGAAGGGTATAGAAAAGCTTTACGTTTAATGAAGTTAGCCGAAAAATTTAATAAGCCTGTTGTTTGTTTTGTTGATACTCCGGGAGCTTTTCCAGGTTTAGAAGCTGAAGAAAGAGGACAAGGTGAAGCTATTGCTAGAAACTTATTTGAAATGGCTCAATTAAAAGTGCCTATTATTGTTGTAATTATTGGAGAAGGAGCATCAGGAGGAGCATTAGGTATTGGTGTGGGAGATAAAGTACTGATGATGGAAAACACATGGTATTCTGTTATTTCTCCAGAATCTTGTTCTTCCATACTTTGGAGAAGTTGGGATTTTAAAGAGCAAGCTGCTGAGGCTTTAAAATTAACCTCTTCCGATATGCTTGCTAACAAGTTGGTTGATGGAGTTATAAAAGAACCTATTGGTGGTGCTCACGCAGCTCCTGAAGAAGCTTTTGCACTAGTAAAGAAAGAAATCGTAAAACAATTGCCTAAACTTCAAGAAATGGAAATTGACAAATTAGTAGAGAAAAGAATTAATAAATTTTGTAGTATGGGAGTTGTGGTTGAAGACTAATTCTACTATTAAAAATATTTATCCGATAACAAAAAAGCCTGAATTTAATTCAGGCTTTTTTTATATGACTCGGATTTAGTTAATTTAAATTACTTAAAGACAGTAATTGTTCCTTTAAATATTCGTTCCGCAAAATCGTTTAATTCTAAGATGTAGAAATAAGTTCCATCACTATGTCCATCTCCATCCCAATCGTTTTTATAACCTTCTTTTTCAAATATTTTATTTCCCCATCTATTAAATATTACTATTTTATTATCAGGGTAATATTCCAAGTTCTCTATTACTAAATAATCATTTTTACCATCTCCATTCGGAGTAAATACATTTGGAATAGTAATTTCACAAGCTATTACCTCTATCGGGAATTGTGCTTGTTCAGCATTCCCACATTGATCAGTAACTGTTACCGTAATCACTTGACTACCCCCTATTAATGAACTATAATTAATAGGATTAGTACTTCCGGTAAATCCATTGCCATCAGCCCATGTAAATGAATAAGGAGCTAACCCATCATTAACTAAGGCAGTAATTGGAGTTGAAGATCCAATGCAGACACTATCTGCTCCGGTAAGACTAAGCGTCATGGGGGTATATGGAGCAAAAGTAAAATTAATAGTATCTGTTACACTAAAGTTACACGCATCTGTTATTGTTACAATATAAGTGGTTGGATTAGTAATATTAACAGATACAACACTATCAGTACTTGAGTTGCTCCAAGAGAAAGAATAAGGAGCTGTTCCGTCTGAAACTACCGTGTAAATATCAATAAAATGATCATTCCCCTCACACTGTAATACACTATCTCCAGAGTTTCCTATTACATTTAAAGGAGTGTAATTAACAAAGACCGTTACCGTATCATACATGGTAACATTACACTGATCGGTAACACTTAACACATAAGTTGTTGTTTGATTTACGGAAGGAATAGTGTAGTTTGGAGTACTTGCATTTCCAGGCGACCAATTAAAAGTATATCCGGGGCTACCTCCATTAACAGTACTAATTAAAGTAGTACTTTGACCGGGGCAATTCAAGGCAATATCATTTCCGGCTGAAACAGTCATAGGAGTTGTTGCAATTGTAATTATCACCGTATCATAGGCAGTTGTTAAATCACAACTATCTGTAACAATTACAACAAAAGTATCTGTTTGATTAACAGGTGTATTATAATTCTGTGTATTAGCCAATGTGTCACCGTTCATATTTACCCAAGTAAAATCATAAGGTGCTAAACCACCCGAAGCTGATGAATTTATTGTAATTCCAGATGTTGGACAATTGAGTGTAACATCTGTTGTTGTAATATTTATGTCAGGAGCATCAACTATGTAAATAGTTCCGGTTGTAAGCAC
>DATGOR010000151.1:0-11502 GCA_035305805.1 Vicingaceae bacterium
TGAGTACAATAATCTCAACAAAATCAACCACTTTACCCATAATTTTATTTTCAAGGTGCTTGGTGTGGCGTTTTTTAGGAGGTTTTAAAAAGCTAAATATTATCGGTATCAAGAAAATGGAAAGTATAAACACCAAGAATATATCTATAGCTGCAACAATACCAAACTCTACCAGCATAGCACTTTTGGTAGAAATAAATGTTGCAAAACCCAATGCTGTAGTGGTATTGGTAAGAAAAATGGCATTTCCTGTTTTTTCTATTACCCTACTTAGTGCTTTAATTTGGTTGTTGTGTTTTTTATATTCTCTATGGTATTTGTTTAATAAGAAAATACAATTAGGGATGCCTATAACTATAATAAGTGGAGGGATTAAGCCTGTTAAAAGTGTAATTTCAAAATCGAAAAGCGATAAAACACCTAACGACCAAACCACACCAATACTTACTACCAGCATGGAATACATCATTACTTTAAACGAGCGAAAAAACAAGTATAAAATAAGCGAAGTAACCAAAATAGAGAGTAACAAAAACAATTCTACCTCATCGGCAACTTTGGTGGTGGAATTTGCTCTAATATAAGGAAGACCAGATTTATAGGTTTTAATTCCTGTTTGTTGTTCAAATTCTGCCACTTCTTCGTCAATTCTTTCAAAAAGTGCATTGCGGTATTTAGAATCAAGTACTTCTCTGTTAAGCGTTATCAGAATAAGTGAGGCGTGTGTAGTATCGTTGTATAAAAAACCGTTGTAAAATGGTTGTTCATGAATTTTTTTACTGATGATGTTTACTTCTTCTTGAGTAGTTGGTTTTTCCTCAACAATTTGCTTAAAATCAAACTTTCTGCTTTCGTAATTCTTCTTTAATGTGTAGGCATTTGCTATAGAAAGAGCCTCGGTAACACCGTTTACTTTTATTAATTCCCCATTTTTTTTAAAGTCAACCTCTATTTTTTTGATGTCCTGAGTTAAATCAAACCAAGCATTAAAATTATTGAGTTGGTAAATGTCAGAGTTATCAATTCCAACCACTACCATACTACCGTCTTTGCCGAAAATCTGCTTAAACTTATCGTATTCTTTGTAAGTGGGATCTGATTTAGGCAGAATTTGAGCCATCTCATAACTCATCCTGGCAAATTGTGCCTGATACGCCATAAAAACAGTTGCTATTCCTATTAAGATTAGAAATAGCAACCTGTTTCTTAGTATTATTCTAGAAAAATTAAACCACATAAAATACTTCCCTTACATCATTTGGTTAGCAAATATCCCTATTAAAGATGGAAAAAATAAGAGTTAACGATAATTTAACACCAACCAACTTAATGAGTCTCCACTTTTGTTTGTTTAGGAGCTTTTTCCAATTTTACGTAAGGTAAATAATGAATTCTCATAGCATTTGGTGTGTAATTCTTTACTTCACTTTGCACCAGTTGGTATCGCTCATAATACCAAAGAGGAATAATAGGCACTTCGTTGGCGGCAATTTGATCGGCTTCTAAAAATAACTCTTTTCTTCTATTTTCATCTGTAGTTGAGATAGCTTCGGTATAAGCTTTGTCAAATGCCGGATTTTTATATCTTGAATCGTTTGGGTAAGAAGATTTATCTTGCGAATCACTTACAAATCCGCCATACAAAATAGATAAAAAACTAGATGGGGAAGGTATTTCTGCCAACCAAGATGAAACTACGATATTAGAGTTGTTTGAACTTTTATACTTCAGCATTTCAGACAATGGTAATGAAGTAATATCAGCGTTTATTCCCAAATTTGCCTTTAATTGTTTTTGAATATCTAAAGCCACTCTAACAGAAACACTTTCTTTGCTAGATACTATCTCTAATTTCGGAAAAGGATTTTTTTCATTATAACCTGCATCAGCCAACGCTTTCTTAGCTTTTTCAGGATTAAAGTCCAATCCAATAACCGAAGAGTAATCATAATCTTTAATGGCAGGAGGAACAATTCCGTTAGTGGCAGGACCATACGCCTCTCCCTTCAACACTCTTTCTACAATTCTATTTTTATCAATTGCCATAGCAATAGCTTTACGTAATTTCACATTGTTAAACGGAGCAGTAGAAGTATTAAAATTCAAATAAGTAATTGCCAACTCTTTATTTCTAGCTAAAATATATTCTACAGGCTCATTTTGAAAAGCACTAATGTTTTCTTGAACCAACTCATTGATTTCATCTATTGGAATGTTTTCCAAAACATCAATTTTACCGTCTTCAAAAGCAGCTAATCTTTTTTTACCATCCTCTATATAGTGGTAGGTTACCCCATCCAAGTAAGGCAATTTATTCCCTTCTTTATCTGTTAAATGATAGTTGTTGTTTTTAAGTAGGGTAATACTTTCTTTAATGTCCTTTTCTTTATTATAAATAAAAGGTCCCGTACCAACAATTGCCCCTGCTTCAATAGCCTCTTTGCTAACAATAGCACTAAAAGGCGTTGCAATTAATTGTAAAAAATCTGAATTGGTCTTAACTAATGTAAATTGTACGGTATAGTCATCCACTGCTTTCACACCACTTAGGCCAACAGATGAATTTGCATTAAACTCTTTTACTCCGGCAATGATTTCATTAAAAACTGTATAAGCATAATTTTCTTCTCCTTCTGTACAAATTCTTTCGAAGGTATAAACTACATCTTGAGCTTTTAACTCTCTCCCTTTTCCACCTTCAAAACAAGCATTATCATGAAAAGTAATTCCTTTATTTAAATGAATGGTATAATTTAATCCTGATTCATCTACTTCCCAAAATTTCGCAATTACGGGCTGAACAGTTAAATCATTTTCGTCAAAACGTAATAACCCTTCATAAATATGGCTTTGTATCTGAAACGAATAAACATCAATAATTTTAATAGGATCTAGCGTTTGATAAGGCTCTGGTGCCGCAAAATCAATCACATTACTTGTACTCGATACCTCTTTATCAACTGGGTCTTTTTCCTTTCCCCTCTCATTACCATCTCCACAAGAGAAAGCAACTAATCCTATCATTAACAGTGAAAAAAATCTTAATTTGTTCATGCTTATATTTTCTAAGTTATTAATTATGTTTTATTTAACCCTTAAATATCATGCTACTCTTTTAAAGAATATACATGGTTAATTAGGAGTTTTTTCAAGTTTTCATTTTTGAGGCTTCAAATATACAAAATCGCCAAAACATATTATTAATTAAATAGATAAATCGTGATTATTTACATATTAATACAAGTATCTACCAAATTAATCTAATTATTTGTATCAACGAAAAAAAGTTAATTATCTTTGTAGAAACAAAAAACTAACTAGTCAATATAATTTATGACAAAAACACATCATTTTCACATTCCTGTTATGGGGATTGGTTACACGATAGATACCCCTATTAAAGTTGCTCACTTCGGTATTTCTTCAGTTATTTCATTAGGTGATGATGGCTTGATTGAACGAATGAGAGCTTATTATTGCCAACAATACAACTTGCCATATACTGAAATTGATAACAACGAAGAAGATTACCGAGCCAAAAGAATTACTGCATACCTTAATATAGTACAACAAATTGTTGAACAAAATTTCAATGATTTAAAAAAGGAAGCATTTGCTCCTAACACCAACATTACCAAATATTTTGAGATGCTACCCGAAAACTCTCTTCTTAAAAAAGACTACTTGGAAATGTTGGCAGAACCAAATGCAAGCAAAAAATCATCGATGCAAGAAGCACTCAAAAATCAAATGGAAATGGGTGCTATTGATGTGAATGTTATGACCAAATTGGACAAGGATAATTACACCAAAAAAGGCGAAAAAATGCCCATTGAGTACAATGATGCTCATGCTGCTGTAAGAGGTTTTGCCAAAAGTAACCTTCGTTCCGGATTGGTATTATCTGCCGGTTTAAGCCCAAGGTTATATACTTATTTATCTAAATTCGATTGCTTTTTTCCTGATGAAAACGGACAATTAGAAAAAACCATTATTTTAAAAGTAAGTGATTATCGTTCCTCTATTATTCAAGGGAAATTTTTAGCCAAAAAAGGCATTTGGGTGTCAGAGTTTAGAGTAGAGTCGGGATTAAATTGTGGTGGGCACGCTTTTGCAACAAATGGTTTTTTAATGGGTCCTATTTTAGACGAATTTAAAAATGACAAGCCTGTATTAATCAGCGAAATTCACGAAATGCTTAATCAAGCATTGGCAACTCAAAATCGACCAACATTAAAACAACCTTTACCTCTTAGAATTACAGCTCAGGGTGGTGTTGGTACCGCTAAAGAACATCAATTTTTATTAACCCATTATAACTTAGATAGTATTGGTTGGGGAACTCCTTTCTTATTAGTTCCGGAAGCAGTTACTATTGATGAAGACACCATGAACAAACTTTCAGGTGCTACAGAAAAAGACCTTTATTTAAGTGATATATCTCCAATTGGTGTTCCTTTTAACTCACTAAGAGGTAACACAAAAGATGTTGAGAAGGACGAAAAAATTGAATCAGGAAAACCCGGCAGCACCTGTCCAAGTCAGTTCTTAAAGTTATATAATACAGAATTTACTGACAGACCAATATGTGTAGCTTCCAGACAATATCAGAAGTTAAAAATTGAAGAGTTGAATCAAAAAAACCTACCGGAAGAGCAACATCAAAGAGAATACGATAAAATAACTGTTAAATCATGTATCTGCGCAGGCTTGGTAATGACTCCGTACATTAATTATGATTTATTAAAATCTTCAGATGGAAAAGGCATTTCGGTATGTCCCGGACCAAATATGGCTTATTTTTCTAAAAAATCAACTTTATCCGAAATGGTTGGTCATATATATGGTAGAATTAATTTACTGAATGACACCTATCGCCCCAATTTATTTGTTAAAGAATTAGGAATGTATATCGATTATTTCAAAAAAGAAATCAACGAATCGATTGATACTATTAATGAAAAGAAGCAAAAATATTTTGAAGAATTTAAAGAGAATATGATTTCAGGAATAGAATACTACAAAGAACTGGTAGGGGAAATGAAAGAAGAATCTGAAATCTATAAAAATAAGTTTTTAGAAGAATTAGAGAGATATTACTGCAACATCAACAACATTAACTTTCCTGTTTATCAAGAAAGTGTTTAAACAATAAAGGCATGTTTTTATGCTTAAAGCCTATTCTTTTTTTTAGAATAGGCTTTTTTTATTTTCAGCTTTTTGCTTAGGTTTACACCATGCAAAGTTTCATTTACAAATGTTTAGATAACATGCCCTGGGTATTCATTCCGGGCATGTAAATGTATTTGTTTGTATCTCTCCTCTTTTTTTAATTTATTTTTAATCTTTTAAAACTTCTTTTATTATGAGCAATATTATTGTATTAGGTGCCGGAATGGTTGGTAGTGCCATGGCAATTGACTTGGCAAAAAAACACCAAGTAACACTAACAGACTTAAATAACCCGACTCTTAAAAATGTAAAAAATAGATGTCCTCAACTTCAAACACAAGTGTTGGATGTTACCCAAACGGACATTTTAAAATCTACTCTTCAACCTTTTGATTTAGTAATTTGTGCTGTGCCCGGATTTTTAGGTTATAACACCCTAAAAACCATTATTGAAGCTAAAAAAAATGTAATTGATATTTCATTTTTTCCTGAAAATGCTCTTGAACTACATGACTTAGCCAAGCAAAATAATGTTACCGCCATTGTTGATTGTGGCGTAGCTCCGGGTATGGATAACATCATCTTGGGTTATTACAACGAACAACTCCAACTGACCGATTTTGAATGTTTGGTAGGCGGTTTACCAAAAGTAAAAAAATGGCCCTTTTGCTATAAAGCCCCTTTCTCTCCTATTGATGTAATTGAAGAATATACTCGTCCTGCTCGCTATGTTGAAAATGGAAAAGTAATCACTAAAGAAGCCCTTACCGATTGTGAATTTATAGAATTTGAAGGTGTAGGAACATTAGAATCATTTAATAGTGACGGTTTGCGTTCTATCATTTACACCATGCCACATATTCCCAACATGAAAGAAAAAACTTTACGCTACCCCGGGCATGTGGAATACATAAAAGTACTAAAATCGAGTGGTTTTTTCAATACTGAAAAAATTAACATCAAAGATCATGAGGTAAACCCTTTAGAAGTAACCTGCTCTATTTTGTTTAATGAATGGAAACTTCAAGAAAATGAAGAAGAATTAACGGTTATGAGGGTTACAGTAAAAGGAAAAGATAAAAAAGGTATGATAAAAACTATTGTTTATCATTTGCATGATGAATATTGCTCAGCAACCAATACCTCATCAATGGCGAGAACCACGGGATATACAGCCACTGCTGCTGCCAATATGTTTTTAGAAGGTTTATTTTCAGAAAAAGGTGTTTTTCCACCCGAGTTGATAGGCAAACATGAAGCTTGTTTTAATTACATTTTGGCTTACTTAAAAGAACGAGGTGTAATTTATACTAAAACGGAAATTTAAAAACGTATTAAAAACAAAAAAACCCATCGAAATCGATGGGTTTTTTAGTAAAAATAAAAAATATATTAATTTCTTATTGAACTTGCACATTAACGGCTTTAGGTCCTCTATCGCTATCTTCGATATCGAAAGAAACATTGTCGCCTTCATTTAATGGTTGATTACTAGATGAATGGTGAACGAAGATATCTTTACTTCCATCTTCTGGAGTAATGAATCCCCAACCTTTTTCATCATTAAAAAATTTAATTGTACCGTTTTTCATTGTAAAAAAATATTAATTAATAAAGAGCAAATGTAACTAAAAAAAGCTTCGCTCTATTTTTTTATGCTAATTATTTGAAAAACAGTAAAAAATAAAAGTTATTTTTTAACGTAGATGGGTGATAAGCAGTATTGTTGACCGAAGTTTGACTCTACCCACCTCATCAATTCGTTTACTTCATCTTCTACTAAATATTGATAGGCTTTGGCTAATTCTTTTCTAAATAGTTTGATATCAAAACTCACTTTTTTTAAAATGGTTTTGGCATATTCAAGCTTACTTTTTTTCATAGGTAGTTAGTTTTAGTTTCAATAAAAGTTCTAAGCTTTTTTACAAGAACATTTATACTTTAATATTCAACTAAAGTTTCAAATTTGCTCTGTAAATTTAGCAATTAAAAACCACTTTTTTTACTAAATATTATTGGCTAATTTTACTTTTAACAAAATTTAGATTTTTAATTAAAAAATAAATAAAAATGAAACCCATCAAATCCTTTGTAATTGCGATAATTAGCTTTTTTTCACTTCATCAAACACATGCCGCATCAGTTGATTATGAAGTAAGCATGAACCAACCACATACACATTATTTTGAAGTAAAAATGGTTATTAAAAATCATACCGAAAACAAGGTAGATGTTTACATGCCTGTATGGGCTCCGGGATCTTATTTGGTTAGAGAGTTTTCTAAACATGTGGAAGAAGTAAAAGCCACTCAAAAGAACAAAACTTTGTCCATAGAAAAAATCAATAAAAACACATGGCAAATTACTTCAGACGGCAAAGACAACATTGTGGTTACTTATAAAGTATATGCTTTTGAGATGAGTGTAAGAACAAGCTTTTTAGATGCTTCGCACGGATATTTTAATGGAACCAGCCTTTTTATGGCTTATCAACCCGCACAAAAAAACCCTTCAAACGTTACTATTTTCCCTTACAAAGATTGGAAAAAAGTAAGCACCGGTTTACCCAAAGCTAAAGGAGCAAAAGGCTTTGAATACACAGCAGAAAACTACGATATTTTGGTAGATGCTCCTTTTGAAATTGGAAATCAGGTAACGTTTGATTTTACTGCTTCCGGAGTTTTACATCACGTTGCTATTTATGGAGAAGGCAATTATAATGTAGATACGCTAAAAAAAGACATGGCAAAAATAGTAGAAGCTTGTACCGCAGTTTTTGGAGAAAATCCAAATAAAGAATATACTTTTATTATCCATAACCTTACCAGAGGAAGCGGTGGTTTAGAACACCTTAATTCTACCACGCTTCAAGTAAACAGATGGACTTATAGTGGAGATGCCTACAAAAGATTTTTAAGTTTGGTAGCTCATGAATATTTTCATTTGTGGAATGTGAAGCGAATTCGACCGTTTGAATTAGGTCCTTTTGATTATTCCAACGAAAATTATACTACACTTTTATGGGTAATGGAAGGTTTTACCAGCTACTACGATGAGCTATTGCTTTATAGAGCCGGATTTTATTCAGAAGAAGAAATAACGGGTAAATTTTCTTCCTCTATCAACAACATTGAAAACCAACCTGGAAATAAAGTTCAACCGGTAGCTCATGCAAGTTTTGACGCTTGGATTAAAGCTTATCGACCAAACGAAAACAGCTACAATACTACTATATCTTACTACACCAAAGGAAGTGTGGTCGCAAATATTTTAGACATCATCATCATCAAAAATACGCAAGGCAAAAAATCGTTGGACGATGTGATGAAAACGCTTTATAGCAAATTCTACAAAGAAAAAAACAGAGGTTTTACTGCCAATGAAATGAAACAAACCTTAGAGGAAATTAGTGGTCAAAATTTGGATGAATTTTATACAAAATATATCAATGGCACAGAAACTTTTGATTACGTTAATACATTCAGCCATATTGGTTACCAAATAGAACCTTTGGTAATTCAAGATATGAGTTTGGGCGTTTCTTTATCAGGCAACAACATCAGAACTGTTTATAGAAATTCGGCAGCTTATGATGGCGGATTAAATGTTAACGATGAAATATTGGCGATAAACAACTATCGTTTCGATAATAATTTTGATGAAATTACTGAAGATATAAAGGAAGGCGACATATTGGATGTTTTAATAAGTAGGGATAACATTATTCAGCAAATAAAAATTACCATGAAACCTAGGGTTATCACTCGTTACTATTTTATGCCTGCTGAAAACAGCTCGGATGAAACAAAAAAACTACATGATGTATGGCTAAAAAAAATATGATGGTTTCAATAATTGTAGCAGTTGCCGAAAACAATGTTATTGGCAAGAACAACGATTTAATTTGGCATTTACCTAAAGACATGCAGTTTTTTAAACAAACCACGCTGCATCATCACATCATTACCGGCAGGAAAAACTACATTTCCATCCCCGTAAAATTTCGTCCATTGGCTAATAGAACCAATATTGTGCTTACGCGTCAACAAGATTTCCCTGAGGAAGGGTGTGTAGTTTTAAATTCGTTGGAAGCAGCCATTAAATTTGCTAAACAAAATAATGAAAATGAGGTTTTTATAATTGGGGGTGGACAAATTTACAAAGAGGCTTTAGAAAAAAACTTGGTAGATAAGCTGTATGTAACTCATGTACACCATTCTTTTGATGGAGATACTTTTTTCCCGGAAATTGACACCACCAAATGGAAAAAAATTAATGAAGAAACACATTCATCAGATGAAAAACACGCATACAGTTTTAGCTTTTGCACGTATGTAAAAGATGAGGACATCTAAAATTGTAATACCTTTAAGGTCCATTAGTATTAACTCTTTCCTTTTATTCCTTTATTTTTTCCCCGGATTGGCGTACATCATTACATCATCAACTGTAATGGTTTTGCCGCTTAATATAATTAAGCGTTCCACCACATTTCTAAGCTCTCTGATATTGCCCGACCAATCGTATTCTTTTAATTTTTCTAACGCTTTGCTATCAATAGCTTTTTTAGCTATTCCATGGTCATTGCATAGCTGAGTAAGGAAATAATCTGCCAATAAAGGCACATCTTCTTTCCTATCGTTTAGTGATGGCACATGGATTAAAATTACACCTAATCGGTGGTATAAATCTTCTCTAAAATTACCCTCCGCAATTTCCTTCATCAAATCTTTATTGGTAGCAGCCAACACCCTCACATTTACACTTATTTCTTTCTCTCCTCCTACTCTGGTAATTTTATTTTCTTGTAACGCACGTAACACTTTGGCTTGTGCAGACAAGCTCATATCACCAATTTCGTCTAAAAACAAAGTACCCCCTTCCGCTTGTTCAAAACAACCTTTACGTTGTTTTATAGCCGATGTAAACGCTCCTTTTTCATGTCCAAATAACTCGCTCTCAATTAATTCAGAAGGTATCGCTGCACAGTTCACCTCAATAAATGGGGCTTTGCTTCTTTCAGATTTTTCGTGCAAACTACGAGCTACCAATTCTTTTCCCGTTCCATTTCCTCCGGTAATTAACACACGAGCGTCACTCACTGCAACTTTATCAATCATCTCCTTTACTTTTAAGATACCTTCTGACTCTCCAATAATTTGTGTTTTTCCTTTACCGCCCACTTTCTTCTGGAGCTTTCTAGTTTCCTGTACCAACTCTTTTTTATCTATGGCATTTCTAACTGTAATGAGTAAGCGATTTAAATCAAACGGTTTAGAAATAAAATCAAATGCTCCATTTTTAATTGCCTCCACCGCAGTTTCAATGGTTCCATGACCGGAAATCATTACAAGTGGTGTTTCAATGCCGGCAGAGACAGTATGTTTTAACACATCTAATCCATCCATTTTAGGCATTTTAATATCACACATAATCAAGTCATACTTATTGGCTTTAATTTTTGCCAAGCCACTTTCTCCGTCCTCTGCTTCATCAACAACGTATTTTTCATACTCCAAAATATCCTTTAGCGTATTTCTAATTGGTTTTTCATCATCAATAATTAATATTGCTGCCATATTATAACATCTTTTTTTGTAGGTGTAAAAATAATAATTAATTTGGGAGTTAAAAATCATTCAATCTATGACAATAAAAGAGGCTCAAGAGCTAGTGGATAAATGGATTAATAAAGTTGGCGTACGTTATTTTAATGAACTTACCAATATGGCTATGCTTACCGAAGAGGTAGGCGAAGTTGCTCGAATTATTGCCCGCAGGTATGGCGAGCAATCTGAGAAAACTTCCGATAAGGAAAAATCGCTGGATGATGAACTGGCTGATGTGCTTTTTGTGCTTATTTGTATTGCCAACCAAACAGGGGTAGATTTAACCAAAGCATTAAAGAAAAATTTGGAAAAGAAAACTAATCGCGATAAAGATAGACATCAAAACAATCCTAAACTACATTAATGAAACCACATAGAAACATAAGTAACCATAGCTTTGCTTTTTGAGTTATTCATAGTAGCACAAAGTGTTTCCATAAAATGGGAACACACTATATGAAACTTAGTTAAAACTTTTTACTTTCCATAAAAACTATGTAACTATGTGGTTAAAAAACTAACAATGACTACGAAAACAACTGATTTTTTTGAAATGGTTTTTGCTGTTGCAAGAGAAATTCCTGAAGGAAGGGTAACTTCTTACGGAGCCATTGCTAATTATTTAGGCACCAAATCAGGTGCAAGAATGGTGGGTTGGGCAATGAATAATGCTCACCATCAAAAAGAAAAAGTTCCTGCACACAGGGTGGTAAACAGAAAC
>DATGOR010000152.1:0-4889 GCA_035305805.1 Vicingaceae bacterium
TACCGAAGCTGATGCAGAAACCGTTGTAGAAGTTTTTGAAGTGGAAGAAGAAGTAGTAGAAGAAGAGATTTTTACCATAGTGGAAGATATGCCTGAATTCCCGGGAGGTATTCAAGCATTGTATAAATACTTAGGAGAAAACGTGTCCTACCCACAAGCTGCCAAAGCTAACGGTATTTCAGGGAAAGTGTTTGTAAACTTTACCGTTGAAAAAGATGGTTCAATTACTGATGTTAAAATTATTAGAGGAGTACATGAGTTGTTAGATAAAGAGGCTATACGAGTAGTTAAATCCTTCCCTAAATGGAAGCCCGGAAAGCAAAGAGGTAAAGCCGTAAGAGTTTCTTACAACATCCCTATCTCATTCGTATTGAAATAATTCATTAGATTTTATCATATTTATAAACACCTTGGTTTGACTATCAAGGTGTTTTTTTTATCTTTACCCTAAAAACAATCCTCCCATGGCAGAACAAAAAAAACTTTTCTTACTAGATGCTTTTGCATTAATTTACAGAGCTTACTTTGCTTTCGGTAACAACCAACGTTATAATTCTAAAGGACTAAATACATCTGCTATGTTGGGCTTTACCAATACCTTACTAGAAGTATTGGAAAAACAACAACCCACACACATTGCTGTAGTTTTTGATGCTCCAACTACCACTAACAGAGAGTTAGAATTTTCCGATTATAAAGCGGGCAGACATGAAATGCCTGAGGACATACGCATTGCGTTACCTTATATCAAGGAAATAATTGAAGCTTTTAAAATTCCTATCTTACTAAAAGATGGCTACGAAGCAGATGATGTTATTGGAACGTTGGCTCGCCATGCTGAACAGGAAGGTTTTACTACTTACATGATGACTCCTGATAAAGATTTTGGTCAATTAGTTACCGAAAAATCTTTTATATATAAACCCGCTGCCTACGGTAAGCCGGCACAAGTATTAGGAATTAAAGAAGTGTGCGAAAAATTTGAAGTTGAGAATCCAACTCAGGTAATTGATATCTTAGGACTTTGGGGCGATGCTGTTGACAACATTCCAGGAATACCCGGAATTGGTGAAAAAACCGCTAAAAAGTTAATTGCCGAATATGGCAGTGTAGAAAATCTAATTGCCCATGCAGAAGATTTAAAAGGCAAACAAAAAGAAAATGTTATCAACTTTGCCGAACAAGGCTTACTTTCAAAAAAATTAGCTACCATTATTGTGGATGTTCCTTTAGAATACGATTTTGAGGACCTAAAAGTAGAAGCTCCCGATGAAGAAAAAATCACCAACCTTTTTGCCGAATTAGAATTCAGAAATTTAGCCAAAAGAGTATTGGGTAAGGAAATACAAATTCAAGCTGCTGCTAAAAATGTACAAGGAACACAAATGGACTTGTTTAGCAACGATGCTTCCGCTGAAGAAAATAATTCCACTGAAACAGATGATACGAGCGTTGAACAAAAAGACATCACGAACACTAAACACGATTACCAACTCATCAATACTTCCGAGCAACGTAAAAAACTAATTCAAACCTTATCGGATCAAAGTGCATTTTGTTTTGATACCGAAACTACCGGAATTAATGCTTTGGAAGTAGAACTAGTGGGCATCGCTTTTGCATACCAAGCACATCAAGCTTTTTATGTTCCTTTCCCTGAAAACCAAAAAGAGTCAAAAGCTATATTGGAAGAGTTTCAACCACTATTCGAAAATAAATCCATCGAAAAAATTGGGCACAACATTAAATACGACATGAATGTATTAAGCAATTACGAAGTAGAAGTAAAAGGGAAGATTTTCGATACGATGATTGCCCACTACCTTATCCAACCGGATATGCGACACGGTATGGACTTACTTTCCGAAGCTTATTTGGGCTACAAACCAGTATCTATTGAAACACTTATTGGCAAGAAAGGAAAAAACCAGCAAAACATGAGAGATTTAGCACCGGAAGAAGTGGTGGATTATGCTTGTGAAGATGCCGATATTACGCTTCAGCTAAAATACCGCTTAATACAATTAATGGATGAAAATCAACTCCAAGTTTTTAATAACATTGAAGCTCCCTTAGTAAAAGTATTAGCCGATATGGAACAAGAAGGTATTAGATTAGATGTGGATGTGCTTAAAAAAATGTCGGAAGAATTAAAAGAGTTAATTATTACCTTAGAAAAAGAAATTTTAGACTTATCCGGAGCTCAGTTTAACATAGATTCTCCAAAACAATTGGGCGAAATTCTTTTTGAAAAATTAAAAATCGTAGATAAACCTAAAAAAACTAAAACCGGACAATACCAAACGAATGAAGATGTTCTCTCCAAATTGGTAACCGAACACGATATTGTTCCTAAAATTTTAGAATACAGAACATTAAAAAAACTAAAATCTACTTATGTAGATGCACTTCCTGATTTGGTAAACCCGAAAACCCAACGAATTCATACCAGTTATATGCAAACAGTTGCAGCTACCGGAAGGCTAAGTTCTAACAATCCTAATTTACAAAACATCCCAATAAGAGATGCTCGTGGCAGAGAAATTCGAAAAGCCTTTGTTCCTAGAAATGAAAATTATACTTTATTAGCTGCCGATTACTCACAAATTGAGCTTCGTATTATTGCTGCTCTAAGCAAAGATAAAAATATGATTAGTGCCTTTAAAAATGGGGAAGACATACATGCTGCTACTGCTGCAAAGGTGTTCAATGTTCCTCTTAGCGAAGTAGATAGAAATATGAGAGGAAAGGCTAAAGCCGTAAATTTTGGTATTATCTACGGAGTTTCCGCTTTTGGTTTATCTCAAAACCTCAATATTTCCCGTACTGAAGCCAAAGAAATTATAGATACTTACTTTGAGCAATACCCTGATATAAAGGCTTACATGGATAATAGCATTGCTTTTGCCAAAGAAAAAGGCTATGTAGAAACCATTATGAAACGTAGGAGATTATTACCTGATATTAACTCCAACAATCCTGTGGTACGTGGACATGCCGAAAGAAATGCTATTAATGCTCCTATACAAGGTTCGGCAGCAGACATTATTAAAATAGCCATGATTAACATCTATGATGAAATAGAAACACAACAATTAAAATCAAAAATGTTATTGCAAGTACATGATGAATTAATTTTTGATGTACACCTTTCCGAATTAGAGAAAATGCAGCAAATTGTTAAAGATAAAATGGAAAATGCTGTAAAATTGAGCGTCCCATTAGATGTAGAAATGAACCATGCTGCCAATTGGCTAGCGGCTCATTAATTTAAGGAAAAGAAATAGTATGCTCCTTTTCTTTATAAAACCACATTCACAATTTTCTTTGGTACGACAATTACTTTTTTAGGGGTTTTCCCTTCCAAGTATTTTTGTGATTGTTCGTTTGCCAACACCTCTTTTTCTATGGCTTCTTTACTCATATCGGCAGGAAGTTCTAGCATAAAACGCATTTTTCCATTAAAAGAAACCGGGTATTTATGGTTGCTTTCTACCAAATACGCCTCATTGTGCTTAGGAAAAACAGCATAAGTAATGCTTTCAGTATTGCCCAATTTTGCCCATAATTCCTCTGCAATGTGCGGAGCATAAGGTGCTAAAATAATCAATAGTGGTTCTAAAATCTCACGTTTATTGCATTTTAAAGCAGTCAGTTCATTAACACATATCATAAAAGCAGAAACAGGTGTGTTAAACGAAAAACGCTCAATGTCTTCTTTTACTTTTTTAATGGTTTTGTGTAAACTTTTAAGAGCCCCCTCTAACTCCCCCGAAGGGTGAGGACTTCCATCCGCACTTGCCAAAATAGGAGTTTCATCTACATAAAAACTTTCATTTTCTCCTGTATGGAACAAACGCCACAGTTTTTTTAAGAAGCCATGCACGCCCGTAATGCCTTGCGTATCCCAAGGTTTGTGCTGCTCTAAGGGTCCTAAAAACATTTCGTAACAACGCAAGGTATCTGCTCCAAATTTTTCTACTAACTCATCTGGTGTTTGTACATTGAATTTCGATTTAGACATTTTATCTATTTCTCTGCCAACTATAAAATCACCGTTTTCTTCTGTAATAAATTTAGCATTTTTATATTCTTCTCTCCAATTCTTAAATTTTTCGATATTTAATTTATCTCCATCTAAAAAATTAATATCTGAATAGTTGTGAGAACACCGACCACAAATACGAACAGAGTAATTACATTTACTCAATTTTTCATTTAATATTTGGGTAAGTTCATGTTCTAGGTTATATCTGATTCTTTCATAATATTTGTTTATACCTGAATAGTTTTCAAGATAATTTTGAAAGTTTTTACTTATAAATACTGTAGGTAATAACTTATTTAATTCTATATCATCAATAATATTTTCTACATCTTTTTTTATATAAACAAATTCAAATAATGCCCTATAAACAATTGCACTATTCCCCTGAATCATCCCTTGGTTAATCATTTTCTTAAACGGTTCATCAAATGGAATGTGTCCTAAATCGTGTAAAAATTTTGTCCAAAAACGGGCGTACAATAAATGTCCGGTAGCGTGTTCTGCTCCACCAATGTATAAATCTACATTTTGCCAATAGTCCACTTTTTCTTTGGCAACAAACTCATTATCGTTGGTTGGATCCATATAACGTAAAAAATACCAACTACTTCCTGCCCAACCCGGCATGGTGTTGAGTTCAAGTCCCCAAACCCCCGAAGGGGGCTTTTGGTTTTGCTCTACAGCAACTGTTTTTTTGCTTTGTTCATCCCAGAACCATTCTTTGGCTCTTCCCAAAGGCGGTTTACCATCCTCTGTGGGTAAATATTGGTCTATTTCAGGAAGAATAATTGGCAAATCCTTGTCATCAATTAAATAAGGTACTTCGTTTTTGTAATACACA
>DATGOR010000153.1:0-6822 GCA_035305805.1 Vicingaceae bacterium
TTGCTTAAATAACCGGAAAACCCGTGAATATTAACTTCCGGGATTCCCCCTGTATTGGTTGATATAACAGGTATTTTTGCTGCCATAGCTTCAAGGGCTGCTAAGCCAAAACTTTCTGATTCCGAAGTCAGTAAAAACAAATCCGATGCAGATAAAACGCGTTCAATATCTTTTAGTTTACCTAAAAAATGAACATCGTTACAGGCTCCTTCTGCTCTGCATTGTTCTTCTATTCTGTAACGTTCAGGGCCATCTCCTACCAATAATAACTTGGCGGGTAGCTGTTCTTTAACTTTTAAGAAAGTTGCAAAAACATCTTGTACTCTCTTTACTTTTCTGAAATTGGAAACATGAATGAGTATTTTTTCGCCATTTGGGGCAAAACTTTTTTTAATGTTACATGTGTCACTAAGATGTTCATAATCCGAAAAACAAATAAAGTTAGGAATAACCTTAATTTCTCTATTTATATTAAAGTGTTTCAAAGTATCTTGCTTTAAGCTCTCTGAGACTGCGGTAACTACGTTAGATTCATTAATAGCGAAAGTAATTACCGGAGCAAAAGACTTATCTTTTCCCACAAGGGTAATGTCTGTTCCATGCAACGTGGTAATAAAAGGTATGTTTATTCCCTCCGACTGTAATATATGTTGTGCCATATAAGCAGCCGAAGCGTGTGGAATGGCATAATGTACATGTAGCACATCTAGTTTTTCAAACTTTATAACATCTACTAACTTACTGGTAAGCACCAATTCATAAGGTTGGTAATCGAATAAAGGATAACTGGTTACTTTTACTTCATGGTAAAAAATATTTTCGGAAAAAAGATCTAGTTTAAACGGTTGTTGGTAAGAGATAAAATGAACTTTATTGCCTTTGGCGGCTAAAGCTTTTCCTAACTCGGTGGCAACAACTCCACTTCCTCCAAAGGTCGGATAACAAACAATTCCAATTTTCATCTGTGTAATATTTATTTTAATCCTAATTAAAGGATTTTATGAATGATAAAATTACTTCAATTGAATAGGAATAAAAGATAAATAACGTTAAAAATACTAAGCCTTTGCGTAAATGAGTGTAGAACAGTTGTTTTCGTTAAATAGTTGATTCGATAACCTTAAAACGTCTTCAACGGTTACTTTCCTATAGTTTTCAATGTCTGTATTTACTTTGTTGGCATCACCTAAAAGCTCGTTAATGGCCAAATTCATGGCTTTATTAAGCACGTTGGTTTCCGAAAAAGCCTGAATGGATTCTATTTTATTCTTAACCTTTTGGAGTTCTTTTTCATTTACAGGCCATTTTTTTAGTTTTTCTAATTCTTCAATAATGGCATTTTCTGCAGCTTCAAAAGAAGTATTCTCAGACAAGTTTCCACTGATGATTAATAAACCTTCATCAAAACTTCCTAATACATAAGCATTGATGTTGCTAAATAACTTTTGTTCTTTCACTAAACTAATATAAAGTTTGGAAGAATTGCCCTGAGAAAGAATGTCCGTAATTAAATCGGTAGCATAAAAATCGGGGTGGGTTTTGCTACACATTTTGTAGGCTTTATAGATAGCATTGGCAGGAACATTTCTTTTTACTTCTAGTCTTCTAGGGGCATTTTGCAGTGGTTCTTTTGGTAAATTTCTATCTGATTTTTTGCCTTTTGGAATACTTCCAAACCACTTTTCTGTAAGGTGTTTAATTTCATCTATGGTAATATTTCCGGCAACAGATAAAATGGCATTATTAGGAAGATAAAATTGATGGAAAAAGGATTTTACGTCATCCATTGTAGCATTTTCAATGTGACTGATTTCTTTTCCTATAGTAGCCCATTTGTATGGATGTTTCTCATAAGCAAGCGGACGTAAAAGCAGCCAAACATCACCATAAGGCTGATTAAGGTAGTTTTGTTTAAATTCTTCAACCACTACTTGTCGCTGCACTTCTAAGCTTTTTTCGGTAAATGCCAAGCTCAACATTCGGTCTGATTCTAACCAAAAAGCGGTTTCTAAATTTTCTTTAGGAAGGGTAATGTAATAGTTGGTAATGTCATTCGAAGTAAAAGCATTGTTTTCCCCACCAACTTTTTGTAAAGGTTCGTCAAAATTAGGGATGTTGATGGAACCACCGAACATCAAATGTTCGAACAAATGAGCAAATCCGGTTTGGTTTTCGTTTTCGTCTCTTGCACCAACATCATACAACAAATTAAACGCTACAATAGGAGTGGAAATGTCTTGGTGGACAATTACTTTCAAACCGTTTGATAAAGTAAATTTTTCAAATGAAATCATACTAATTTAAAATTGAAATTTGTCGGAATTAATAGCTGCAACTGCATCATGATATTCCTTAATTATATTGCTAATAATGTCTTTTACGGGCAAAATATCATCGATTAAACCGGCAACCTGTCCAATTTCAAGTTCACCTTCATCCAAATCGCCTTCAAACATACCTTTTTTTGCTCGGCCTCTTCCTAAAATTGCTTTTTGTTCCTCAACAGAAGCTCCTTTTTGAATAGCATCATAAATGGTTTGGAAAAATTTATTTTTAATTAAACGCACAGGGGTTACGTCTTTAAGAGTTAGTAAGGTAGCCCCCTCTTTAGCATTTACAATTTCATTTTTAAAATTTATATGAGAAGACGCCTCTTCTGAAGCAGCAAAACGACTTCCCATTTGAACACCATCTGCACCAAGATTTAAAGCAGCAAGCATCGCGTTACCTGTAGCAATTCCACCAGCAGCTATTAATGGGATATTGACTTCTTTTTTTACCATGGGTATTAGACAAAGGGTAGTAGTTTCATCCCTTCCGTTGTGCCCTCCTGCTTCAAAACCTTCTGCTACAACAGCATCAACCCCTGCCTCTTGAGCTTTAATGGCAAACTTTACTCCCGGTACAACATGTACTACAGTAATGCCTTTTTCCTGAAAAAAAGAAGTGTATTTTTTAGGGTTACCGGCTGAAGTAAAAACAATTTTTATTTCTTCTTTTAGGATAATATCAATCAATTCATCTATTTGAGGATAGAGCATGGGTAAATTAACACCAAAGGGTTTATTGGTAGCTTTTTTACATTTAAGAATATGTTCATGAAAAATTTCAGGATACATAGAACCCGCACCAATTAAGCCTAATCCACCGGCATTACTAACAGCCGAAGCAAGCTTCCATCCACTGTTCCATATCATACCTCCTTGTATTATAGGGTACTGAATATTAAAAAGTTCGCATATTTTATTCATTGTATAAGTTTGAATTTGTACTTTTGCGAAGTTACTAAATGTAATCATTGAACAATAAATTGCTTTTAATTAACTTTAAAAGTTTTATTTTTGTTCTTTTTTTGTAGATTTGCTCTTATGCTAAAAAAATTACTACCTGTTATATTCATATCTCTGACAAGCCTCAGTTTTGGACAGTACCTTACTGATTACGGGTTTTCTATTGGTGCTTCTAACTATTTAGGAGATATTGGTGGTGGCGAAGGAACCAGAAGAGACTTTGTAATGGATATGAAATTTAATGCCACACGATGGAACTTAGGTGGTTTTTACAGATATAGAATTTCTCCAAAAATTGGTATCAAGGGAACACTTAATTACATACGACTTTCAGGAGATGATGCTAATACATTGAACCCTCCAAGAAAAGCAAGGAATTTAAATTTCAAAAACGATATGTTTGAGTTGGCTGCTATTGGTGAATTATATATCTATAAAGTAAATGACGTGGGTGGAACAGGAAGATATACTTCGGACTTTAATTTATATTTATTTGGTGGTGCAGGATTGTTTTATAGTAATCCAAAAGGGCAAACCGCAAACGGAGATTGGGTTGCATTACAACCATTACAAACAGAAGGAGTTGCGTATAGTAAGTTTAACTTTACTATTCCAGCGGGTGTAGGTTTTTACTATACTATTAACAGAAAATATAGGTTAGGTATGGAGATAAGTTGGAGGACAACTTTTACCGATTATATTGATGATGTTAGTGACAGGTTTGTAAATAATTATGATGGCATATCTAATAAGACAAATCAAGCTCAAATAAATAATGTGAATCAGGATTTACCCGATGAAGAAAAGCTAAAACTGACTAATTTTATTGCAGGTAGCAAAAGAGGAGATCCAACTCACGATGATAGCTACTTAACAGCAACAGTTAATTTTAGTTGGGCAATCAGAAGCAAAAGTAAATATTATAGGTCAAGACATGGTTGGGTGCTTGGCAAAAAAGGTCCAAAACGTAGAAAATCAAGAGCTAAGTTCTAAAATGATATAAAGAAAAGAGCGTGTAATTTTTACACGCTCTTTTCTTTTGTGCTTAGTGTTATTTCCCTACTTTTGTTTTTCTATAAAAAGAATACTTCAATTTCATTATTCATACTTTATTTACAAATGAAATCATATAATTTAACACACCTAGAAGAATTAGAAGCTGAGGCTATTTATGTTCTTCGGGAAGTAGCCTCTCAATTTGAAAAACCTGCCCTACTATTTTCAGGAGGAAAGGATTCTATTGTTGTTGCTCATATGGCAAAAAAAGCTTTTTGGCCGGCAAGGATACCTTTTCCTTTAGTACATATTGATACCGGACATAACTTTCCTGAAACCATTGAGTTTAGAGATAAATTTATTCAAAAGTTAGGAGCTAATCTAATTGTTGGGTCTGTACAGCAGTCTATTGATGAAGGAAAAGTGGTAGAAGAAAAAGGTTTTAATGCGAGTAGAAATGCTTTGCAAACGGTAACTTTGTTAGATACCATCGAACAACATAAATTCGATTGTGCTATTGGAGGAGCAAGAAGAGACGAAGAAAAAGCAAGAGCTAAAGAACGGTTTTTCTCACACAGAGATGAGTTTGGGCAATGGGACCCAAAAAACCAACGTCCTGAATTATGGAATTTGTTTAATGGTAGAAAAAATATGGGTGAACATTTTAGAGTTTTCCCCATAAGTAATTGGACAGAAATGGATGTGTGGCAATATATTTTAAAAGAAAATATTGAAATCCCATCGATTTATTTGGCTCATGAACGTGAAGTATTTGTTAGAGATGGTGTTATAATGAGTACTTCCAGTTTTATTCAGCAACGAGAAAATGAAGTTACTACTAAAATGCAAGTAAGGTTTAGAACCATTGGTGATGCAACTTGTACAGGAGCTGTAGAATCTAATGCCAATTCTATCGAAAAAATTATTGAAGAAGTAGCTGCTGCAAGAACAACAGAAAGAGGAACTCGTTCAGATGACAAACGCTCAGAAGCAGCGATGGAAGATAGAAAAAAACAAGGATATTTTTAAAGTTAACGTAAAGGTAAGAAATGGAAAATTCAACTATGAACACAGCTAACGAAGCCTCCTCTTATTTAGATATGGAATTGCTACGTTTTTCAACAGCAGGAAGTGTTGACGATGGTAAAAGTACTTTAATAGGAAGGTTATTATATGACTCAAAATCTATTTTTGCAGATCAATACGAGGCTATAGAAGAAACAAGTAGAAGAAAAGGAGATGAAAATGTGAACTTAGCACTTTTGACTGATGGATTAAGAGCTGAAAGAGAACAAGGAATTACCATTGACGTAGCATATAGATATTTCGCTACTCCCAAAAGAAAGTTCATTATAGCCGATACTCCTGGTCATATTCAATATACCAGAAATATGGTTACCGGAGCTTCTACCTCTAATTTATCTATTATTTTAGTTGATGCAAGACAAGGTTTGGTGGAACAAACATGCAGACATACTTTTATTTCGTCTTTGCTAGGTATTCCACACATTGTGTTTTGTATTAACAAAATGGATTTAGTTAATTATGACCAAGAAGTTTTTGATAAAATAAAAAAAGATTTAGAGGCATTTAGCTCAAAGTTAAATGTTAAAGACGTTCAGTTTGTTCCAATTAGTGCGTTAAAAGGAGATAATGTTGTAAATAAATCTGAAAACATGCCTTGGTACAACGGATCTACTTTGATGTATTTGTTAGAAAATATTCATATTGCAAGCGATTACAACCATGTTGACTGTCGATTACCTGTCCAGTATGTTATTCGTCCGCAATCAGATCAATTTCATGATTACAGAGGATATTCAGGAAGAGTAGCCGGAGGAGTTTTTAAAAAAGGAGATGATGTTGTGGTGCTACCTTCAGGATTTACGTCTAAAGTGAAATCTATTCATCTTTATGATAAAGAGATCGAAGAAGCTTTTGCACCCATGTCAATTTCTATGACGCTAGAGGACGACATCGATATTAGCAGAGGCGACATGATAGTTAGACCAAACAATCAACCGGAAATAAGTCAAGATATTGATGTGATGATTTGTTGGTTAAACGATAAACCCATGATTAATGGAGGGAAGTATGCTGTTAAACATACTACTAATGATGTAAGGTGTATTGTAAAAGAGGTGAAGTACAAAATGAATATAAACACGCTTCACAGAATAGAAGATGATAAAGTTATTAACACCAATGATATAGCAAGAATTACCCTTAGAACCACCAAACCTTTATTGTTCGATGATTACTCAAGAAACAGATCTACAGGGAGTTTGATACTTATAGATGAGGCGACCAATGAAACCGTTGGTGCAGCTATGATTATATAGCTATTTGTCAAAATATAAAAATGTTGTTGAAAAGTTGATAGGGCTTCCTATCAACTTTTTTAGTTTAAAGCGTAAAATTTATCCATTATTTAATGTATTAATAACTGTTAAATTCTACAAATACGGTATTTTTATGGTTCAATTAATTTTATATTAAGATAAATAACTGTTAAAGGCAACCTAATGAAAAGATA
>DATGOR010000154.1:0-5956 GCA_035305805.1 Vicingaceae bacterium
TCAAAGTATAATGAAATACTATTTGTGCCTATGGGAAAAATTGACCCATGGAAATCACGAGAACTTGACTCAGTAATTGTTAAAGAATGGCCGTTAAATATTGGAGAATTACAAGATTTGATTCAAGAGACTTTGGATAAGTGGACAGATCCAGTTGCGGACATTAATCCATCAAATGAAAATTGGCATTCATTCAACTCAAGTAAGGTTAAAACTCAAAAATCATTTCAAGTTGATTATGTTCAAATGAGTTTAACAACTGATATGGAAAGAGAATATGGACAAGGAGAAGTTGAACGAATCTTGGTAAAGGCTTCACCAAAGAGTTGGACTGATGACAATTATAAATTAGTTGGTAAAAATCACCTTCTTGAAACTCAAGTGGCACAAGTCGTTATTGACATATTTAATGCTTGTGAAAAAATACGAACGAATTGAATACCCTATGCTGGTGCGAGTTTAGCGTAGCGTAACTCGTTCCGTTTAGTATAAATTGTAAATCACGACTTAAAAACTCGCGATAGCTGAGGAATAGTTTTTCTTAATGGAGTTGTGGAGTTAGTAATTATTAAATAATGTAAACTAAAATAAAAAAAATGAAACCACTACCAAAATTTATTTTACTTATAGCCTCAATAGCATTTTTCACGACAACTTCTTGCAAAAAGGACTGTGATAATACTATCCCAATTTGTAGCGAAACTGCCCCAACCAATGAACTTTGTACTGCTTATTTTACAAGATGGTTCTACGACAAAAAATCAAATTCTTGCAAAGAAATTGGGTATAGTGGTTGTTCGCAGAAAGGATTTTCAACCAAACAAGAATGTGAAGAATGTAAATGCAAATGAATTAAAGTCGTATAAGTAAAGGGTAATATCACCCCCCTATGCTGGTGCGAGTTTAGCGTAGCGTAACTCGTTCCGTTTAGTATAAATTGTAAATCACGAGTTAAAAACTCGCGATAGCTGAGGGGGTCGTCTTTGCGTCTGCCGAAAAAGCAAGAATTTTCAATTCTTTGTTTTTTTCGAGCATCCTCGAAATATTAGTTTTTCAAATAAAAACATATTTCGGGATTTGTGAGGTAATTAGCGAACTTTGCGTAAAACCTTGTGTCTTTGCGGTTAAATTCAAGCAACCACACTTGGGGTTTTAATTCATCAAAAACTTTTAACTTATCAGCGTCTTTGCGTCTGCCGAAAAAACAAGAATTTTCAATTCTTTGTTTTTTTTCGAGCATCCTCGAAATATTAGTTTTTCAAATAAAAACATATTTCGGGATTTGTGAGATAACTAGCGAACTTTGCGTAAAACTTTGTGTCTTTGCGGTTAAATTCAAGCAACCACGCTTGGAGTTTTTTTTACCATCAGCATCTTTACGAGCGGTTTGTTTTAGGTGCTTACCTCTTGTTTATTGGCGTATTTTATAATAAAATAGCCGATAAAACTGGCTATTACGGAGGCAAATAAAACACCCATCTTAGCTTCTTCAATATGAGTTTTATCTACAAAAGCCAGTCCTCCTATAAATAACGACATGGTAAAACCAATTGCAGCTAAAAAACCGGCTCCCAACAAATGCAGCTTGTTCATCCCTTCGGGCAAGGTAAGCCATTTTAATTTTAGCAGCACGGAAACTATGCCGTAAACACCAATTACTTTTCCTGCTAATAATCCCACAAAAACACCATAAAAAACCGGACTGCTAAGTTGATTCATGACATCTCCCGAAAAAATTACACCGGCATTGCTTAAAGCAAAAATGGGCATAATAACAAAAGCCACCACCGGATGCATTCGGTGTTCCAATCGTTGTAATGGAGTGAGGGCTTTTTTAGAGCAATTTCTAATGTCTTCAATAATGTGTAATTGACTGGGAGTAACAGTAGGTTGCTGATTGGGTTCTTCTGCTTCAAATTTCTTAATTAAATTTTTTACACGGTTGATGTATTCTTTTTCGCTTACTTTTACATTTACAGGAATGGTCATGGCTGCCAACACCGCAGCAATAGTAGCATGTACGCCCGACATTAAAAATGCCAACCAAAGTCCTGCAATACCAATTATACCGTAATAAATAGTGTTTCTAATACCAATAATATTAGAAAAAATAAGAACAGCCATAAAAAACCCGCCTGTTGCCAAACTAATAAAATTAATATCGGAGGTGTAGAAAAAAGCAATCACCAATACTGCTCCAATATCATCTACAATTGCCAATGCTGTTAGAAAAATTTTAAGAGCCAAAGGAACTTTATTTCCCAATAAATACAACACTCCTAAAGCAAAAGCAATATCGGTAGCCATTGGAATTCCCCAACCGTCAGAAGTAGTACCACTTGGGTTAAAAAACAAGTAAATAATTGCAGGAAGCAACATTCCGCCAAGTGCAGCTACAATTGGAAGTATAGCATTTTTAGGATCACGTAATTCACCGGCAACCACTTCTCTTTTTAATTCTAAACCCACCACAAAAAAGAATACAGCCATTAATCCGTCATTAATCCAATGATGTAAGCTTTTGGTAATGTATTTTCCATCAAAACCAATAGAAAACTCGTGTTCCCATAAATGGTGGAATTGTTCTCCCCAGGGTGAGTTGGATAAGATAATAGCTAACAATGCAGATGAAAAAAGAACAATACCACTCATGGTACTGTTATTAATAAACCTGTTAATGGGGTCTATGATCCATTTATCTACCGGAGTTTCTTTCATAAATTTTATTTTTTGCAAAAATACTTTTTACATCACGTTAATAAGAAAGCATAATATGTTTTATTACTTAAAAAAACTAAATATATCCATGAATAAGATTTAATATACGTATTTATACTTAGTGATTTTCAGTATTAACACCATTTACAACCTAAGAATCTACCCTAAATTTGTAGTGTATTTTTAACCAAAAGTAAATATCATGGAAACAATAAATATACTATTAGTTGACGACCACACTTTAATTAGAGAAGGACTAAAATTAATACTTAAAAAGAACAAACAATTTAAAATAATAGGAGAGGCGTCTAATGGTGTTGAAGCACTTGAATTTTTAGAAAAAAATGCCGCTAAAACACACGTGATGTTGTTAGATATTACCATGCCCGAATTAGATGGATTTGAAGTAGCCAAAGTGGTGAAAAAGAAATATCCTGACCTGAAGGTATTGGCACTAACCATGCATAATGAAGAATCTTACATTACTAAAATGATAGATGTTGGTGTGCACGGATATGTTTTAAAAGATTCTAATTTAGATGATTTATCTTCTGCTATTAAAACTATATTAGACGACAAGCCTTATTACAGTAGTGATGTGTCTGCTGTAATGATTAACAGTTTAATGAATAAAGACAAACAAAAAGATAACAATGCCATCGATAATTTAACCGAAAGAGAAAAAGAAATCATACATTTAATTTCGGATGGTTATAAAAGTAGCGAAATTGCTGATAAGTTAGAACTTTCTACTAGAACCATAGAAGTTCACAGAAGAAACTTAATGAAAAAATTAGAGGTAAAAAACACAGCAGAACTTGTTAGTTATGTGTTGAAGAGCAAATTAATTTCATAGTTAATTTAGATAGAGTTAGTTTAGTTAGAAAATCCTCGAATGGCATTAGCTGTTCGGGGATTTTTGTTATGTAGTCTATCTAAAGGTCAAGAACTACCTGAAATTATATTATTCATGTTTTAGCTACTTCGTTATAATTAGGAATAGGTTATTATTTAAATTAGACGCTCTTTTTCTTGATAAAAAGAGCCAAAAATCAAGAACAAACGCCAAATCTTGTTCCATCTTTTCCCGCATTGCCAACGCATTTCCTAGGCTGATTACACAAGATTTCACACCGTTTGTTCATTTGCCATCGCTCGGGTTCTAGTTGTGATCAATCAGTATTATCTATAAATGATTTTTATTATTAAGGGATAGTGTTGATTTGGTATATTGTTATAAAATAAAAAACCCGAACAAAATTTGCTCGGGTTCTTAATTCGTTGAGTAAAATTAATTACTTAACAGTGTCAGCTAAAGCTTTACCAGCTTTGAATTTAGCTACTTTTTTAGCTGCAATTTTAATTTCTTTACCAGTTTGTGGGTTTCTACCGGTTCTTGCAGATCTTTTAGATACTGAAAAAGTACCAAATCCGATTAATTGAACGCTGTCACCTTTTTTTAATGACTTAGATACATTGCTGATGAAAGCATTTAAAGCGTTTCCAGCATCAACTTTAGTTAATTTAGCATCTTTTGCAATTGCATCGATTAATTCTCCTTTGTTCATAATTTTTAGAGTTTTAGTTAATAATTAATGTTATCGTATCAAAAATAGTATAAATCATTAGTTTAATAAAAATCTCACGAAATAGTTATTAACAAGCTATTAACATTGCTATCACTGCATTTCAGCAATTTTAAACTCATTTCCTTCGAGTGCTAAATGGGTATTTTTAAAAATTTGCTGAGCTTCTTCTAAAAGTACCGATAAATCGTGGTAGCGGTTAGAAAAGTGTCCGATAATCAGTGAGTTAGCATTTGCTTTTTTAGCAATGGTTCCTGCGTCATTTGCCGTAGAATGTAACGTTTTATGAGCCAGCTTTTTATCTTTTTCTATAAAAGTTGCTTCGTGATAGAGCAAGGTTACCTTGTTAATTTCGGGCAAAATTTCTTCAAAAAAAGCAGTATCGGAACAGTAAGCATAGGAAAATGATGGCAAAGAATCGTGAGTTAGCAGTGAATTTTTTATTGTTTTTCCGTTTTCATCGGTAAAATCTGCTCCGGTTTTTAGTCGGTTAATAGCATATTTAGGGATGTTGTATTTTTCAATGGCTTTCGGATTTATTCTTCTGGGTTGTGGTGGTTGTTTAAAAACAAAACCTGTGCAAGGAATTTTGTGTTTTAACGGGAAGCTTCTTACAATAATATTAGGATTTTCAAAAATTTGCTCACCGTTATTGGCATTGGTTTCGCGTATAATCAAGGGGTATTTCAGGGTGCTTTTAGAATGTTTGAAATGAACATCCATAATTTCTTGCAATCCTTTAGGTCCAAAAATAGTGAGTTCTTTTTCCCTTCCTAAAAGATGCATGGTTTGTATTAGTCCGGGCAAACCTAAATAATGGTCGCCATGTAAATGACTAATAAATATATAATGTATTCTATTAAAATTAATGTTGTGTTTACGAAGTTGCAACTGGGTGCCTTCTCCACAATCAATCAAAAAATATTGATGGTTCACATTAAGTAGCTGTGCCGAAGGATTTCTGTTTAGTGTTGGGGTAGCACAAGCACTTCCTAAAATAAGTACACTGAATTTACTCATTCGATGAGTTTTCTTCAGGGTTTTGCATTAGTTGTTTTTCGTAAAGCAAATCAATGGCTTTGGGCAACGATTCGGTAATGCTAATAATAGTGGTTAATTGAGAAATTTTTATCAGCTTGTCCACATTGGGTTGTAAATTGCAAATAATAAATTCACCTTGAGCTTGCTGACAAAGTCTGTGCCCCGTAAGAATGGCACTTAGCCCGGAAGAATCGCAATATTTTACTTCAGACATATCCATTATAATGTTGCGTTCCCCCGATTTAGTAATCAGCACCAATTCAGATTTTAAATCAGGAGCAACAATGCTATCCAGTTTGTCGGTGCTAAATACAATTAGAGAATAGTTATCGTGTTTGTAGGTTCTAAAGCTCATGTTAGGGAATGTTGATTACTACAAAAATAAAACTTTTGACGAAAGAACAAAAAAAAATTATTGTCCTGAGTTTTTATACGCCTGTATAATGTCTTTTACCAATTGATGACGAATTACATCGTTTTCATCAAATTGCACAAAACTAATCCCCTTAATACCTTTTAATACCGACAACGATTGCATTAATCCCGAAGGCTGATTTTTAGGCAAATCAATTTGAGTTGGATCGCCATTTATAATGAATTTAGCAGAACGT
>DATGOR010000155.1:0-2403 GCA_035305805.1 Vicingaceae bacterium
AAATTGTAGAGCAATTGTCCCAAAAATATGAAGAGTACTTAAAGTATTATGCAGCAATGAAACCGCAAGAACAAAGTCAATATGCATACGAAATCATAGAAAATCTTCAGTCGTTACAACGTATGATTCAAATTTCACAAGTCCATGACCAAGCGTTAGCTCAAGCAATTGATAAGCGTTTAATGGCTTTTGAAAGTGTTTTTAAGCGTTATCTTGATGCATTAAGTGCACAACAAAAAGAAAATCAGATTATAGAGCAACAAATGAGAGCGCAAGATTCTATTGATTTGCTGAATGTAGATACAACTATAATACCTTAATTAAAAAGTGATGGCAAATAGTCATCACTTTTTTTATAATTTTGTATTTCAACGAAAAAGAGAAAATGTTAGAAAATAAAAATAGTAAAACATCTTTAGATCAAATAGGGCCTTTTGGATTAATAGAGCATATAAAAAAAGCTTTTCCTGTTAAAAATAAATCTACTCTACTAGCATTGAACGATGATGCTGCTATTGTAGATTATAAATCCAAAAAAACGGTAGTAGCTACTGAATTAATGGTAGAAGGTGTACACTTTGATTTGAGTTACTTTCCATTAAAACACTTAGGTTATAAATCTGTAATAGCTGCTATTTCTAAGTTGTGTGCTATGAATGCTTTACCGTCACAGGTGATGATTGATTTAGCTATCTCAAATCGTTTTCCATTAGAAGCGGTAGAAGAATATTATGAAGGCGTGCGTTTAGCTTGCGATTTTTATTCGATAGACTTATTGCATAGTTATACAACTTCAAGCACCAAAGGATTAATCGTTTCGGTAACAGCGTTAGGAGAAATTAAAAAAGGAGAAGAAATTTATCGTTCAAATGCACAAGAAGGTAATCTTTTGGTATTGACAGGTGATATTGGAGCCGCTTATATGGGACTTCAGGTGCTAGAAAGAGAAAAGCAAGTATTTTTAGTAAATCCTAATAATCAACCTGATTTAGATAATTATTCTTATATAATTGAAAGGCAATTAAAACCAGAATCTCGAACTGATATTAAGCAATTGTTAGAGCAATTAGGTGTAAAGCCAACTGCTATGACTCTGGTTACTAATGGAATTGCATCCGAAATTTTTCAGATATGTACAGCATCAAAAGTGGGGTGTAATTTGTATGAAGAAAAACTACCTTTAGATCCTCAGTTTATAAACGTTTGCGAAGAATTTAATATCGATAGTACTACCGTTGCGATAAATGGTGGGGAAGACTACGAATTACTATTTACAATAGCTTTAGAAGATTTTGATAAAATAAAAGCAAATCCACACTTAACTGTTGTGGGGCATACTACAGCAGAAAGTGAAGGCTTGCATTTAATTACAAGAGAAAACACAAAAATACCTTTAAAAGCAAGAGGATTTACAAAAGAAGATTAAAAAAAATCAACCAGATGGTTGATTTTTTTTATTCGGTATGTTGAGGACCTAACATATTTTTAGGATCCAGAATTTCGTCAAGCTTTTCTTGAGATAAGATATTGTGTTTAAGCACTAATTGATACACGCTTTGACCAGTTTCTAAGGCTTCTTTTGCAATCATAGTAGCGTTTTTATAACCAATATGAGGATTTAAAGCAGTTACAATTCCTATGCTGTTTTCTACTTCCTTTCTTAAATGCTCTTTATTTGCGGTAATGCCTTCAATGCACTCTTTTTTAAGTGTAAGAATTCCATTCGTTAAAAGGTTTATCGATTCAAATAAACTTAATGCGATAACAGGTTCCATTACGTTAAGTTGTAATTGTCCGGCCTCCGATGCAAACGAAATTGTGGTGTCATTTCCTATAACTTTAAAACATATTTGATTTACCACTTCAGGAATTACTGGGTTTACTTTTCCTGGCATAATAGATGAACCAGGTTGTTTAGGAGGTAAATTTATTTCGTATAAACCAGCTCTAGGTCCAGAAGTAAGTAATCTTAAATCGTTACAAATTTTTGAAAGTTTAATAGCTAGTCTTTTTAAAGCGCTTGAGTAAGTGACGAAAGCACTAGTGTCTGATGTTGCTTCTACAAGATTTTCAGATAATCTTACGGGTTCTTGCGTGATTTGAGCAATTCTTTCAATACATTTTAATGCATAACCAGGTTCAGCGTTTAATCCTGTTCCTATGGCTGTAGCTCCCATGTTTAACTCCAGAAATTGATTTGCGGCAGTGTATAATTTTTGAATTTCTACTTTTAATGTATAAGCAAAAGCACTAAATTCTTGTCCTAAAGTCATAGGAACCGCATCTTGAAGCTGTGTGCGTCCCATTTTTATGACATCATCAAATTCGGTAGCTTTTCTATCCAATGCAAAGTATAACTTTTCTAATGACTCCGCCAAAGCTTTGTTTTTGTAAAATAAGGCA
>DATGOR010000156.1:0-7469 GCA_035305805.1 Vicingaceae bacterium
CCTACAATGACGGCTGTAAACAAAGAAGCTAACGTACCTCCAATTAGTGCCTTAAAACCAAATTTGGCAAGTGTTGCTTTCTTTTGAGGTGCCAGTGCCCCTATTCCACCAATTTGAATACCAATGGAGGCAACATTGGCAAAACCACATAAAATATAAGTAGCCATTACAATGGATTTTTCTTCTACAAACTTCCCTTGCATTTTTAATTCTCCTAAGGAAACATACGCCACAAACTCGTTTAATATGGTTTTTTCTCCTAACAGCTGCCCCACCAACACCATGTCTTCTTTGCAAACTCCCATTAACCATGTAAGCGGAGCAAATAAATACCCCAACAAAAACTGAAAGCTTAATCCATCATAAGCGGTATTTTCAACAATAGCATCGTTAATACTTGTCCAATCACCAATTTTAAACAAAATATAATTTCCGGTAGCCAATAAGGCTATAAATACCAATAACATTCCTGCTACGTTTACTGCTAATCTTATTCCATCTGTTGTTCCGTTGGCAATAGCTTCTAGTGCATTGGCTCCAATTTTCTCTTTGGGTAAAGTTAAATTTTCATTTACTTTTTCGGTTTGCGGCACTAAAATTTTTGCTGCTACTACTGCTGCCGGTGCCGACATTACCGAGGCTGCTAATAAATGTTTGGCAAAATAAATTTGTTGTGCTTCATCTGCACCACCTAAAAATCCAATGTAAGCTGCCAAAACTCCACCTGCTATGGTGGCCATTCCTCCACTCATTAAGCACATTAGCTCAGAATCGGTCATTTTATTAAGGTAAGGTTTTACCAATAAGGGAGATTCTGTTTGCCCTAAAAAGATGTTTCCTGCTGCTGCTAAACTTTCTGCACCGGAAAGTTTCATTACTTTTTTCATCACCCAAGCAAACACGTAAACAATTTTTTGAAGTATTCCCCAGTAATAAAACAAACTGGTAAGTGCAGAAAAGAAAATTACCGTTGGCAACACCATTATTACAAAGTTGACCAAAGAAGATTCTATGATACCTGAATCGAAGTTTTTAAACAAAAACAAAGTACCTTCTTGCGTAAAACCTATTAACTTGGTAAAAGCTTTACTGGCAAAATCAAAACCTTTGGCAACAAAATCTACTTTTAACACTAAAATGGCAAAAACCAATTGAATTAACAATCCTTTTCCTACAAGCTTCCAATTAATGGCTTTTTTGTTGTTACTAAAGAGCCAAGCAATGCCTATAAGGACAGCCATACCGAGTATTCCTCTTAAAATGGAAATGAAATCAATGTCCATGAGCGGTGTGTTAATCAAACATGATGTTAATTGGCATTTCGTTTATCTATTTCAGCTTTT
Source organism: Vicingaceae bacterium (assembly GCA_035305805.1). Lineage (GTDB taxonomy): Bacteria > Bacteroidota > Bacteroidia > Flavobacteriales_E > Vicingaceae > BRH-c54. Next base: position 1,344 of record DATGOR010000156.1, read on the forward strand.
ATTTTGGATGCTTCTTCATAGTTTTCATGCTCAATAGCTGCTTGTAAAACACCGTTCAATTCAGTTAAAGACATTTGAGCATAATCTTTTGGTTTGTTTTCTGAGGCATGTTCTACCATGTCATCATCTTCATCTTCGTCTTCGGGCTTGGTTAATTTTTGAGATTCATCTAAAATTATTCCGGCACTGGAAAGGATAAATTCATAAGTGTAAATAGGGCATTTAAACCTCACTGCTAAAGCAATGGCATCAGAAGTTCTGGTGTCAATTTCTACCACTTCATCGCCTTGTTGAATTGATAGTTTAGCATAAAATATTCCCTCTACTAAGTTGTAAATTATTACTTCCTGAAGGTTGATAGACAAAGCATCTGCTAAGTTTTTAAACAAATCATGTGTTAAAGGTCGGCTGGGAGTCATGGATTCCAACTCTATAGCTATTGCTTGAGCTTCAAAACCTCCAATAATAATGGGTAATCTTCTTTTGTTTCCTGTAGTTTCGCCCAAAACCAATGCGTAAGCACCTGTTTGGGTTTGGCTGTATGAAAGTCCGATAATTTCTAATTCAATCTTCTCCATTGGTCAAAAAAAATAAAAAAGAGGGCAATGGATAAATTACCCTCTTATCTTATAGTGAATAGGCTATCCCTTTAATTTTTTTACTGCTTCAATCATTTTTGGTACTACTTGGAAAGCATCACCAACTATTCCATAATCTGCAGCTTTAAAGAAAGGAGCTTCCGGGTCGGTATTTATTACCACAATGGTTTTACTTCCATTTACTCCTGCTAAATGCTGAATAGCTCCCGAAATTCCTATCGCTATGTACAAGTTTGGACGAATAGCAATTCCTGTTTGACCTACGTGTTCGTGGTGAGGTCTCCAACCTATATCTGCTACCGGACGAGAACAAGCTGTTGCTGCTCCTAGTTCTTTGGCTAATTCTTCAACCATCCCCCAATTTTCGGGTCCTTTTAGTCCTCTTCCTGCTGACACAACGATGTCTGCTTCGGTTAATGATAATTCTGTAGAAGCTTTTCTTACTTCTTTTACTGTTAAACGTGTAGATGGGATTTCACAAGAAAAAGCCTCCACGTTTACGCTTCCTTCCGCAGTTTGTTTGTCAACAGCATTAGGTAAAACTGAAATAATCTTTTTGGCTGTATTAATGGCTACATCTGCAAACGCTTTTCCTGAAAATACTGCTTTTTTTACGGTATTTCCTTCCGGTAAAGCTACCGCTCCACTTACCAATCCTGCATCTAATTTAGCAGACAACATGGGGGCAATGGCTTTCCCTGAATAGTCGTGAGCAAAAACAACCGTGTCTGCTCCTTCTTTTTCTGCTGCTTGAGCTAAAATAGCGGCATTTCTTTGCGGATCGAAATTGTTTAATGCAGCATCGCTAACGTGCAATACTTTTGTGATGCCGTAAGCACCTAATTTATCAATATCGTTGGCTTCACCTAAAACAATGGCTACGGCCGATTTTCCTTCTTTTTTGGCTAGTAAACCGCCATAGTTGGCAGCCTCAAAAGCATTTTTGCTTAATGTTCCTTCTGAAGTATCTGTATATATTAAAACTGACATAATTTATTCTCTTTTAGTGAAAACAACCGTTAAGGGTTGTATAATTAAATTAATTATTAGATGGCTTTTGCTTCGTTGTGCAACAAATCAATCAATTGCTCCACATTGTCGGCATCTACATATTTACAACCTGTTTTTTCCGGTGGTAATAAGTATGATTTTATTTCAGTAGCATTAGCGGCATCAGTAGCAGCAACCACATTCAAAGGCTTTGTTCTGGCAGCCATAATTCCACGCATATTCGGAATACGAGCTTCTGCCATTCCTTTTGCGGCACTTAAAACAAATGGTGTGGAAGTTTCTATTACTTCTACTCCACCTTCAATTTCTCTTTCTATGGTAGCGTTTGTTCCGTTCATATCTAATTTACTAGCTAAAGAAACATAAGGCATATCTAACAAAGCTGCCACCATTCCTCCTACTTGAGAACCATTAAAATCAATGGTTTCCTTTCCAAACAATACCATGTCGGCATTATTGGTTTTTACATAATTGGCTATTTGCTTGGCAACAGCTAATGCATCTAATGTAGGAGCATCTATTCTTACAGCATCATCAGCACCAATCGCCAATGCTTTTCTTATAATGGCATCATTAGAAGCATCTCCAACATTAAGCACCGTAACAGTACCACCGTTAGCTTCTTTTAATTCTAATGCTCTAACTAAAGCATACCATTCGTCATAAGGATTAACAATAAACTGAACTCCATTTTCATCAAATTTGGTATTGCCATCGGTAAAGGCAATTTTTGATGTGGTATCCGGAGCTTTACTAATACACACAATAATTTTCATCTGCTTATTTTTTAGATATATTATTAATTTGGTTTGATTTATTCTCTAAAGAAGTTGTTTAAAAAATTCAAATCACGAAAGTAAGCATTATCCGAATAAAATAAAATGACTTTGTACTACAAAAAACAACAATTTATTAAAAACTTTTAAAAACTTCATTTTATTCAAAAAAATAGCAACGTAACAAAAATTGTTAATACTTTCGCATTCAAATTTAATGTTCATTTTATAATCATAGATTAACATTGCATGCAAACTCAAAAAACATTTGATATTACCATTGTAGGAGGAGGAATTGTTGGTGCTGCAACTGCTTATAAACTTCAACTCAAATACCCTCATCTTGCTATTTTACTAATTGAAAAAGAACCTCGACTTGCCGACCATCAAACAGGCAACAATTCCGGAGTGATTCATTCGGGTCTTTATTACAAACCGGGATCAGCTAAAGCCAAAACATGTGTAGATGGTAGAAAACAATTGGTGGCTTTTGCTCAAAAATACAACATTAAACATGATGTGTGCGGAAAAGTGGTAGTGGCTGTAGATGAAAGTGAGCTACCGTACATGGATAAAATTTTTGAAAACGGTATTGCCAACCAAACGGAAGGAATTGAAAAAATTGATGCTACACGTATTAAAGAAATTGAGCCCCATGTGGAAGGCATTGCCGGTATTTGGGTGCCTTGTACCGGCATTATAGATTTTAGAGGAGCTACCGAAAAAATGGCTGAACTAGTAACTGTTACTCAGCCGGAAAGCAAGATTGTTTTAGGAGAAGAAGTACTTAGCTACACTAAAAATAACAATGAAACTACTACGGTTACTACTTCAAAAAATACTTACCAAACCAAACACATGATTTTTTGTGGAGGCCTACAAGCAGATAGATTAGCAAAAAAAGACGGTGTGCAGCTAAAAGAAAAAGTAGTAGGTTTTAGAGGAGATTATTACGAACTGACCGACCAAGCTAAGCATAAAGTAAAAAATCTTATTTACCCTATTCCCAATCCTAAATTTCCTTTTTTGGGGGTACATTTTACCCGAATGGTAACCGGAGATATTGAATGTGGACCAAATGCCGTGATGACTTTTAAACGTGAAGGTTACGGAAAAACTGACTTTAGTTTACGCGATACTTGGGATGCTTTAACTTATAGTGGTACATGGCGTTTGCTTTTCAAAAACCCCAGATTTGCTTTGGACGAATATCGCAGAGCATTTTCCAAGAAATTATTTTTAAAAACCTTGCAACGTTTAATTCCATCATTAACCATGGACGACATCAAGCCGGGAAGAGCAGGTGTTAGAGCCATGTTGCTCAGTCAGGATGGAGACACCAGAGATGATTTTAGAATTGAATACAAAGATAAAAGCATACATGTTTTAAATGCTCCTTCACCGGCTGCAACAGCTTGTTTGGCAATTGGAGATGAGATTTGCAACATGGCAACACAACACTTTAAATTGTCATAATATTATGGAAAGCATCGGATTAAATGCCACCGAATTTATCGGTTATTTAGCTTCATTTTTAGTACTTATTTCATTTTTAATGAAAAAAATGCGAGCATTACGCATCATCAACACATTAGGATGCACACTATTTGTAGCTTATGGCGTGTTGCTAGGGTTTTCGTGGCCTATTATTATTACTAACTTTGCCATTATCATCATCAATATTTACTACTTAAGCAAAAAGCAAGTGGTGTAACCCTTTATTTTTCAACCACATAGTTTTTTAAATAACTTAACCCATGTTGAATTTGGAAGGAAATTTGTCAGTTCGAGTTTTTTTCAAAGAAAAAAGAATCGAGAACACACTTTTTTTATTGAAAATTCTTCTAGATGCACCACGAGTTAACTTAAACAAAGTTTAACGCATAGTTTTCTCCGATAAATCGGAGAAGGAACTATTGTTTATCTAGTAATTTGACTTTAAAAATTTGTTTAAGCTATGTACCTATGTGGTTAATTTTCAAGTTTACTTTGGTGTATTAAGCCGTTACCTTTGCCATAGCATTTTGGATACCTTTTACCAGCTTTTCCATATCTTTATCTGAAATAGCTGAAGATAAAAACCATGCTTCAAACTGACTTGGCGGAATGTATATCCCGTTTTCAATTAATCCCCAAAAGAACTGAGTGAATTGTTGGGTATTACTGGTTTGAGCCTCTTCAAAATTACTTACTTTTTTATCGGTAAAAAAAGGATTAATCATGGAACCAAAACGATTCACTGTTAATGCAATGTTGTTTTCTTTAGCAGCATCTAACAAGGCTTTTTCTAACACCATTGCTTGTTTTTCAAATTGTTCGTAAGGATGTTTAGCTGACAATTCTTTAAGGGTAGCAATTCCGGCAGCCATTGCTACAGGGTTTCCCGAAAGCGTTCCTGCCTGATACATTTCTCCTAAGGGGGAAACCATGTTCATAATTTCATTTCTTGCTCCGTAAGCTCCCACCGGAAAACCACCTCCTACTACTTTTCCCAAACAAGTGATATCTGCTTCTATTCCTAATAAATCTTGAGCACCACCAAATTTTGAACGAAAACCTGTCATCACTTCATCTACTACCAATAAAATACCATTGTCTTTGGTAATTTGTCTTAATTCCTTAATAAAAGCATCGTCAGGCACTACCACTCCCATATTTCCTGCCACCGGCTCTATGAATACAGCCGCAATATCATCGCACTCGGCAATGTGTTTTTTTACTGAATCAATATTGTTGTAGGTGGCAATCAATGTATTTTTTACCGCATCGGAAGGCACTCCTTTACTTCCGGGAATACTTAACGTAGCCAAGCCGCTTCCTGCAGCAACCAATAAAGCATCCGAATGTCCGTGGTAACACCCCGAAAATTTCACGATATGGTTTTTGCCTGTAAAAGCCCTTGCTAATCGGATGGCACTTAGTACGGCTTCTGTACCGGAATTAACAAATCTTACTTTATCCATGCCCGAAAAAGCATTACAAACCATTTCTGCTAAAATAATTTCGTTTTCGGTACTGGCACCATAAGTAAGACCTTGTTCAATTTGATGCTGAACCGCCTCTAGCACTTTTTCGTTTCCGTGCCCTATAATCATAGGGCCGTAAGACAACACTAAATCTATGTATTCATTTCCATCTACATCGTAAATTTTTGATCCCTTGGCTTTTTCCATAAAAATAGGATTACCTCCTACGGATTTAAAAGCCCTAACAGGCGAATTTACGGCTCCTACTAAGTGCTTCTGTCCTTTTTCAAATAGTGCTTTTGATTGCGTGTTGTTCATCATTGCTGCGGTTATTTTAAATTTTAGGCAAAATTACAGATAGTAGATGTTTTTAGCAGTGAATTGTGTGGAAATTTAGCAAGCTCCTAAATTCTATGGTAAAGATGCTAAAACGCAGTTGAGAAAATGGTTGGAGGGTACTTGTTTTTAAGTATTAAAATGTGATAGATAAAAAATTCTACGCTTAGGTGGAAATGGAACGAGTTACGCTTCGCTAAACTCGCACCAGCAAGGGAAAATTAACCCAAATATGAGGGGGTAACACCTTTTTATTCGTTCATTGATGGCTTAACCCGTGGACGCTTGAAGTAGCGGAGGTAGTTATTATTCAGTTACACCATAATGTCTTCTCAATTCATTATCACTAGTAATATTTCCGAGTCCAATTGTCAATGTAAAATAATAATTATAATTCAAAGTCGGTGCATTACTCAGTTTGTCTTGATTATTGTTTAT
>DATGOR010000157.1:0-2498 GCA_035305805.1 Vicingaceae bacterium
TGAAGGCGGGTTTTCGGGAAAAATGACGCTTTCGGGTACGCTAACTTTAAAAGCATCGGCTACAATTGAAGGCGAGGTTGTAGCGGGCAAACTGGCCGTAGAGCCCGGAGCCAATTTTAATGTAACCTGCAGCATGAAAGGCGCAGTAAAAGAAATGAACAAAGGTGGACGACAATCAGAAACCGAAAAGACAGCGTAACGCTTATTTAAAATTCACATCGGTTGCAGTTCAAATGGGACTTACCATTTATTTAGGGAACTTATTGGGCAAGTGGTTAGATGTGAGGTTTAACAAAAATTTTTGGGAAGATACAATTACTTTAGTATCGGTATTTTTAGCAATGTACCAAGTTATTGCCCAAGTTATAAAAGCTTCAAAAAACAATGATTAAGTCCATTACAACGTACTTACTCACATTTTTGGTGTTGTTTGTAGTGTCATACAATATGCACCAATACATTATAGATAAAAACACAATACATTTAAGATTTGCAATACAACCCATATACCTGTTTTTTGTGTTAACATCGCTTGCAATTTCCTTGACTTTTTTAGTTTTGAATTCCATACAAAAAACGCGTGAACAATTAGGCTTTTTGTATTTAGGCACCATGTTTTTAAAGATAATGTTGTTTGTGTTCGTGTTTTATAATTCAATTATAAAAATACCAAGTTTATCAAAAACCGAAAGTCTAAATGTTTTAATCCCCCTATTTATTTTCTTGTTTTTAGAGGGATATTTTGTCGTGAGACTTTTACAGCAAAACACAAACTAAGTAAAAAAGAAAAAAATAATTGTTTTTTCATTTATTTACGTACTTTTGCACCGAATTTAAAAAACGCATTTTTTTGATTTTACGACAATGAAGGTAGCTCAACGAACGTTTAAGTTTTTATTCCTTATATCAATTTTGCTAACAAGTAAAGTTGTTTTTGCCCAACATACAGAAAATGAAGGTAATGATGGCGGTGAAATAAACTCTCCTGAAGAAGTAAAAGAGTATATTTTACACCACATTCAGGACTCTCACGATTTTACGCTTTGGTCTTACACAAATGATGCTGGAGAACGTAAGCACGTTGGTTTTCCTTTACCTGTTATTTTGTATTCCAGTGAAGGGTTGGTAACTTTTATGTCTTCAGAGTTTCATCACAATGATGATGGAACACACTTAGTAGAAAAAAATGGATTGAAATTCGCAAAAATACATGGAAAAATATATGAATTAGAGCAAGGCGCATCAGAAGTGAAATTTGATGACCAACACCATGCTACCAATGCGCACAAAGTATTGGATTTTTCTATAACTAAAAGTGTTTTTGGGATCTTACTGGTTGGATTATTAATGTTATTGGCATTTTCGAGTTTAGCGAAGCAATACAAAAATAAAGCAGTCCCTACGGGATTCGGGCGTGTGTTAGAGCCTTTGGTAATATATGTAAGGGATGAGATTGCCAAACCAAATATTGGAGAAAAACAATACAGGCGTTTTACGGGGTACTTATTAACGGTATTTTTCTTTATTTGGATATTGAACCTATTAGGCTTAACTCCTCTGGGCTTTAATGTTACAGGTCAATTAGCCGTAACGGCAGCTTTGGCCATTTTTACTTTAATTATTTATACTGCTAGTGGAAATGCTGGCTATTGGAAGCACATGTTATGGATGCCTGGCGTACCAGTGTTAATTCGTCCAGTACTGGCTGTAATAGAGTTGGCAGGAGCATTTTTGATAAAACCATTTTCATTATTGGTTCGTTTGTTTGCAAACATTAGTGCTGGGCACATTGTAGTGATGAGCTTAATTGGCATTATGGTTATCATGAGGACAGAATTAGGAGCTGTTGGCTCTACGCTATTGTCTTTTATCCTGTCGTTGTTCATTACTTTAATAGAAGTTTTAGTGGCCTTTTTACAAGCCTATATCTTTACAATGCTTTCAGCATTGTTTATTGGTATGGCTGTAGAAGATCACGATCATCATTAATATAAAGAGTTTGTTTAATTTAAATTGATATTGTTATGACAATTCCAAATTTAGTAGGTGCTGGTTTAATTGTAATTGGAGCTGGTATTGGGTTAGGTAAAATTGGTGGAAGTGCGATGGAAGGTATCGCCCGTCAACCAGAAGCTACTGGAAAAATCCAAACCGCAATGATTATCATCGCTGCACTTTTAGAAGGTTTAGCATTTGGTGCTTTGTTCTTAGGAAAATAAGAAACCAAACAAAATCTAAAAACATAATCCTGTAACGGTTGGTTACAGGATATGTTTTAAAAAATTAAACAAAAAAGTAATTTTTTTATATATGGAAACATTATTAAACGACTTTTCTCCAGGATTATTTATAATGCAAACGGTTATACTGTTAGTATTAATTTTTTTAATGGTTAAGTTTGCCTGGAAACCAATCATAGGTTCTTTGAATGACAGGGAAGAAGGAATCAAAAATGCGTTAGATGCTGCCGAAAGAGCAAGAAACGAAATGGAAAACCT
>DATGOR010000158.1:0-2752 GCA_035305805.1 Vicingaceae bacterium
TTCATTTTTTTCTGCGTTGTAAGAATACCCAAACCACTCTCCATTATCCCTTTCTCCAATAATATCATAAGTTCCTTCTCCAAAAGTTTGGTATTCATCTTCATCCCATGAATAAATAATTATCCTTTCTTTATACCATCCTTCACGAGGGTTTTTATTATTGGTGTTTATTTCAATTTCTATACAACCATAACCATAAGAATCTATACAATCAACAAATTCAAGTGCTATATTTTTTACAAATAATTCACCTCCATAAACACTATTTATTGGAGGGGGATTGTCAAGACTTATTTTTTCATATAATTCAAAATTTACACCTTTACTAAAAGAAATACTATCTATTTTGTGTTCGTATTTTTGAGCATTAACACTTAATGATGCTAAGGCGACTACTAAAAAGATTGCGAAAGTTTTTGCTAGTGGTTTCATAATTTAAAGGTTTTAGGGATTAATATATAGGTTAGTTGCTGATAAAGGTTTTACACGGTTAAACTTACGAGCGTAATGCGTAATATGTTTTTACGTTTGCTTACCATTATACCTGTACCGTGTTTTTTCCTTTGGGTAAACAATTGGTTTTCTATTAAATAATCTTGGATTTCTTGTTGTATTTGTTCCATATCAAAAGTTTCGGGAGTAGTTTCTAAAACCAAGCTGTACACCGATACTTGTTTTTTTATTAATCCCCACCATTTGGTAACGGTATGTGTTTGGAGTTCATTCAGCAAAACAGACTCATCGTTTTCGGCTTTCAATTTTTTGTTGTAGGCTAATTTTCGTGCGGCTATGTTGGCTTGTTCGTTTAGTTTTTTAGAAGTTTTTGAAGATGTATTTGCTAAAACTTGCTGTTCAAGCGTGTGTTGTAATTCATTTTTTACTTTATAGATGTGAATGCGTTTAGGTTTGGTGGTTGGTTTGGTTGAAGTTGCCGGAGTAGGAACTTTTGTGTTGGTAACTATCTCGTTTCCTTTGTAAAAAATGCCTCTGGAAAAAACATTGGTTGCCCACACCGTACTGCCATCATAAGTAAAAGCAATGCCATGTTTTTTATAGTCGGCAGTAAGCATATTTTCGTGGTGTCCGGGAGAGCCTTTCCACTGATTAAATGCTGCTAATGCCATATTTTTGGCTATTTCTACATAGTTATTGCCATAAAAACTGTAGTTGTACAAACAATTTTCTCCGCCCGAACTAATATATACTTCTTTATCTGCGGCAGCAAAATCTACTCTTTCGCTTGGATAACTGCCGGTAGCATAAGAGTTTAATTTACTCAACTTCATATCTTCACTATGCGTTAAATCTCCGGCAGCCTTCATGTATAAGTTATGATTTCTGGCTGCTATCCACATAATTTCATCAAAATCAAGAGCTTGTTTTCGTTGTTGTTTTCGGTAGTTGTTCAGCAAATGATGAAACTCAAAAGCAGCCAAACGTTCTATTTTGGCAATGGTGTCATTCTCAATTTCTTTTAGAATGTTATCTAAATCGTTAATGGTATTTTTTTGGGCGTTGCTAACTTGCAACAAACTTAGCGTTAACCCCAAAATCATAAGATGAGTCTTCATAAGCCGAGAATTTTTTGTGTGAAATACCAAACAAAAAACTTAACTTTTGTTAAAATATTGTTAGGTAGAAATAAATTATCTCAACTCTCCCCCTAACCCCTCTCTTCAAAGAGAGGGGGGAGGTTATCGCAAGATGACTTTTGGTGAGCCGTGAGAAGAAAAAGAGCACCTAAAACAGAGGGCTAAAAAAATCATTTCTACTTCAAAAATGACTAACTTTGTACTGATGTTCAAAGCAATAAAATACACTTTCGTTTACTTAGCAGCATTTATTGTACTGCTACATCAACTTGTGCCACATGTTCATCAAAGTGAATTATCTGAGCAAGAACATCAACTAATACATGAAAATGAAGCGACTGATTTGGTTGAGGTATTAGCTCTTATTTTCCATGAGTTTACCGATGAAGGCGAAATGGAAGAAATAGTTGTTCGTCAGCAAGATGACACAAGTTTTACAGCTTCACAAGATTTTATACCACTTATTCCTTTTGGGTTAGATTTGTTGGAAACCAACCAACTAACCGTTACCATTACTTTTTTTATTCCTGAAAAACAACCCGTTGTTTCAGGAATACATTCCTCTTGGGGCATTCGCCCTCCTCCGTTTGCTTAATGTTTTTTGCCTTTAAAGGCAAGTTAATTCATTAAGTTAAAACGAAAAAAATCATCATGTTTGAAAAAATTATTGCTTATTCATTAAAAAATAAGCTCATTGTATTACTGCTAGTTTTAGCACTGATTCTTGGAGGAATTTATTCCATGCGGCATTTGGCGGTAGATGCAGTTCCGGATATTACCAACAACCAAGTGCAGGTGGTAACTTCATCGCCCACGCTTGCTGCCGAAGAGGTGGAGCAATTTATTACTTTACCGATAGAAATGGCGGTAGCCAATATTCCGAATGTAATTGAAGTAAGAAGTATCTCTCGTTACGGATTATCGGTTATTACCATTGTTTTTGAAGAAGAGGTAGATATTATGCTGGCTCGTCAATTTGTTAACGAACAACTTACTATTGTTAAAGATGAAATTCCAGCAGCTTTTGGTTCACCGGAAATGATGCCCATCACTACAGGATTGGGAGAAATTTACCAATATATTTTACAAGTAAAACCAGGCTACGAAAACCAATTTGATATTATGAAAATCCGTACTATTCAGGATTGGATAGTAAAAAG
>DATGOR010000159.1:0-8105 GCA_035305805.1 Vicingaceae bacterium
CCATCTTTTCCTGAGCCAAATAATGAATTAAGTAGTATCATTATAAATAAAGTATCTGCAAATGTTTCAAGTCAAAATTATAAATCATTTCACTTTGAGAGTTTAAATGATTTTGATAAAGATAAAAAATCATTTACAATAGACCATAAAGAATCTTTTAAAGAAGATAATTTAAATATAACAGAGGAGCTAAATCAATATATAGCAAAATTGGGATTTCGAGATTCAACATCTAGATTATTTTCTAGCTTTTATGATTCATATAAATTATCATTTGAAATCAATGAAATCACAAACTATAAAGTTGGTAATCTAATTAAAACTGAGTTTAAATCTACTTGGAATATATCTTATCCTTATCAAAAAACACCTTTTTATACACAAAGTGTTTCATCAACTTCAAATTGGGAAGTTAATGGAAAAAGTGGGAGTTATTCTATGACTTTCAAAGAAGCTGTATTGGCTAATGTTAGAGAAGCTCTACTAGATACTAATTTCATCTCTAATCTAAAAGCTTCCGAATTAAAAAAAGAAGACTCAAATATAAGAGACACTATCTTTGTTTCAAAAAACTTTAAAAACATATCTAATATTGAGAGTGCTGTTAAATCAGTTGTTACTGTCCAAAATAAAAATGGTCACGGCAGTGGGTGCATCATCTCAAATGATGGTTATATTGTAACTAATTATCATGTCGTTTCAGATACCACCAATTCAAGAAAAATAATTTTTGAAAATGGTTCGTCAGTTCCTTTTGAAATTATTAGAGTTAACGAATTGTTTGATTTAGCACTTTTGAAGATTGACACTATCATTGATTTCCCTGTTTTTACTATAAATCCAAATCAAAAAATAAACTTAGGAAAAGAAGTTTATGCAATAGGAACCCCTAGTGATATAGAGTTAGGACAAACTTTAAGTAAGGGGATAATTTCGGGGCAACGAATTTTTAATGATCGAAAATTAATTCAAACAGATGTCTCTATTAATAGTGGAAATAGTGGGGGGGCACTTATAGATGACCAAGGTAATTTACTTGGAATCGTTACGTCAAAAATTGTCGGAATGGGGGTTGAAGGTCTTGGTTTTTCAATACCTATCAGCTATATAAATGATGCTCTTTTAGTTTTTACTATAGAAGAAGAAGAATAAATAAAAAAACATTCACAATTTGTATTATTGAATAATACAAATAAAAATTATATTAAAACTCCAACAATGTTTTTTCTATAATACTAATACAATCCATTAGTTGTTCTTCATTCATCACTAATGGTGGAGCAAAGCGAATAATGTTTCCGTGGGTAGGTTTTGCCAATAATCCGTTATCTCTTAGTTTTATACATATATCCCAGGCAGTGGAACTATCCTCTGTATCATTAATTAAAATTGCATTCAGCAACCCTTTACCTCTAACAGCAGTAACTAAGTCGGTTTTTTCAATAATTTTATTCATTTCCATGCGAAATAATTCTCCCAAACGGTAAGCATTCTCGGCTAATTTTTCTTCTTTTATTACTTCTAACGCTGCAATAGCTACTTTTGCTGCCAATGGGTTTCCACCGAAAGTAGAACCATGCTGACCAGGTTTAATTACTTCCATAATTTCATTATTGGCAAGCACTGCTGAAACAGGATAAACTCCACCTGAAAGGGCTTTTCCTAAAATAAGTATGTCTGGAGTAACGTTTTCATAATCACAAGCTAATATTTTTCCTGTTCGTGCAATTCCTGTTTGAACTTCGTCTGCAATAAATAAAATATTGTTTGCCTCACAAACTTCTTTGGCTTGTTTTAAATAGCCATCAGTTGGCACATAAACTCCTGCTTCTCCTTGAATTGGTTCCACTAAAAATCCGGCTACATTTTTTTCTTCTCTCAGTAGTTTTATTAATGCCTCAATGTTATTGTATTCCACTTGAATAAATCCGGGTGTATATGGACCAAAATTAGCTCTGGCATCAGCATCATTAGAAAAGGAAATAATGGTGGTTGTTCGTCCATGAAAGTTGTTAGAACAAACAATAATTTTAGCTTCATTTTCAGGAACACCTTTTTTCTCGTACGCCCATTTTCTACATAATTTTAATGCTGTTTCAACTGCTTCAGCTCCGGTATTCATTGGTAATACCTTGTCAAAACCAAAAAAATCGGTTACATATTTTTCGTAAAGACCTAAGCTATCGTTGTAAAATGCACGAGAGGTTAATGTTAGCGTTTGTGCTTGTTGTGTCAATGCTCCAATAATTTTTGGATGGCAATGCCCCTGATTTACTGCTGAATAAGCAGATAAAAAATCATAGTACTTTTTTCCTTCCACATCCCAAACATAAACTCCTTCTCCTTTTGCTAAAACTACCGGTAAAGGGTGGTAATTATGAGCTCCATACTGATTTTCCATTTCCATTAACTCTTTAGAAGAAAGTTGTTTATCCATTAAAGTATTCATAATAATTTGTTTTTATGTGAAATCCAAAGTTAAGCAATAACCTCTCAAGAAAAAAGGTTTTATGCTTTTGTATTTCCCAAAATCTTATCTATTTGATGTTGATGAGTATTCGATAGAAATAATATAAAAGTAATGGCACCAATGGTGGCGTAAAGCATATCTGACTGCGTATCCCAAATATAACCTTGTGTTCCTAAAAAATCATCGGCAGCTTCTGAAGTTAAGGCTGCTACCCACCATTCTATAAATTCATATACTGCACTAAAACTTAAACATACAGCTACAATAATAAAGTTTAACCACGCTTTTTGCTCCACCACTTTTTGTCGAACAAAAATTTCTCTGACTATTATGGCGGGAATAAAACCTTGTGCAAAATGCCCTACTTTATCATAATTATTTCTCGATAAGTCAAATGTTTCTTTAAGCCAATCAAAAAAAGGTACTTCAGCATAGGTATAATGACCTCCTATAAATAATATCCAACAATGAATTAAGATAAAATAGTAGGTAAAATCGGTCAACTTAAATCGCTTATAAGTGGCTATCAACACCAGTAAACCAATTATTGCCGGAGCTACTTCTAGTATCCAAGTAAAATAATCCTTGGGGTTAATTCCCGACCATACTAAACCAACGACAAACAGCAGAATAAGGAATATGTATTTTCTTTTCATCGAGGTAAATCAAAGGTTTTCAACTGTTTTTTTCTCTTTTTTTTCTCTTTTATTGGTGATTAATCCCAACATCATAATGAATGAAGTAAGAATAATGACCTGAATAATAAGCGGCTTGTTCACCAAATCTATGGTTTGCTCTGAGCTAATTGCTAAAAACAACAATATGGTAATTAATCCTCTTGGAGCTATCATTAATAAAGGGCGAAGAGGTAGTTTTGAAAATAACAATTGAATGAGTCTAAAAATAAATATTGCCCCCACAATTCCAATTGACCATAGCAATGACTCTTCATTGATTATTTCAGCAGTATTCATCATAAAGCCAAACAATAAAAAAAATATGGTTCGAATAAGAAATGTTCCTTCCATCACTATTTCTTTAAATTTCATTACTTCTGTATTCAATTTTTCGGGTTGGGCTTTATTTATCCATTTAATATTTTTCAATTCATCTAAATTTCCTAGTATAATTCCGAAAAGTAAAATAAAAATAAGTGCCGGTAAATGGAACATTTTAGAAATAGCATAAATGGTTATTAATAAGATAAGTATTGGAATAAACTTGGTGTGGTTTTTTATTTTGCTTAATAAAAATGCTAAGCCTAAAGTAGCAACAAAAGAAATAAGTATGATGACTAAAATTTGTACAGCAAAACTGCCAAAAGCTGCTGCGTCAATGGTGTCGTTTAGAGCTATAAAATCAAAAAATATTACTCCAAAAATATCGGACAAACTGCTTTCGTAAATAATAAATTCCTTACTCGATTTGGTAATATTTTTCACACTCGGAATAGCAATGGCACTACTAATAATAGAAAGAGGTATCGCGTTTAGTAAGCTGTCTTTGTAGGAATAATCGCCAAAATAATAAAACGCATACGCTAATAAAAAACTTAAGCCTACTGTTTGTATCAGCGAGGCTATGATGGATTTCCGGATTAATGGAAAATTTTCACGTTTTAGCTCTAATTCTAATGAACCTTCCAATACAATGAGAATTAACCCGATAGTACCAAAAATAGGTAATAAAGAACTCAAATCCGGAATAGAAATGTTTAAAAACTGTAATAACTGATTGGATGCCCAACCCACTGACAACAATAATATTACCGAAGGTATTTTAGTTTTAGGCGCTGTTAAATCAAACAAATAAGCAATGATAATTAACGCACAAACTGATATAATAATAGGATAGGTCATCAATATTTTGACAGAAGTTATTTCATGTTTTTAATGCTAGTTTTTAATTTGAATATCAAAAACTTACTGTTGACTAATTTACATAATACCTAAATTATTCAGACGAAAATTACCAAAATGTTGCTGTAATACCAATATTTTATAAAGAAACTTCTGCTTTAATATGTGGGTGTGGGTTATAATCCACTAATTCAAAATCTTCGTATTTAAAGTCAAAAATATTTTTTACTTCAGGATTTATTTTCATTTCAGGAAGTGGTCTTGGTTCTCTTGCTAATTGAATTTTAGCTTGTTCAATATGATTGTTATAAAGGTGTACATCTCCAAAAGTATGCACAAATTCACCAGGCTGTAAATCACAAACCTGAGCTATCATCATGGTAAATAAGGCATAAGAAGCAATATTAAAAGGAACACCTAAAAATGTATCGGCACTACGTTGATACAGCTGACAAGATAATTTTCCGTTGGCTACATAAAACTGAAAAAAAGCATGACATGGTGGCAAAGCAGCTTTACCATTGGCAACATTTTCTGCAAATGATTTTGATGTATCGGGCAAAACGCTAGGATTCCAGGCAGAAATCATTAACCTTCTGCTGTTTGGATTGGTTTTTATTTGTTCTATCAATTCGCTAAGTTGGTCAATACCTTCTCCATTCCAATTTCTCCACTGATAACCATAAACAGGTCCTAAATCACCATTTTCGTTTGCCCAGCCGTTCCAAATGCTTACTCCATTTTCTTTGAGATAATTAATATTGGTATCTCCTTTTATAAACCACAATAATTCGTGGATGATGGATTTTAGATGTAATTTTTTAGTGGTTAAACAAGGAAAACCTTCACTTAAATCGAAACGCATTTGGTAACCAAAACAACTGATAGTGCCGGTTCCTGTACGATCGCCTTTTTCAACGCCATTTTCTAAAATATGAGAAAGTAAATCAAGGTATTGCTGCATGGTATTTTGTTTTTTTACAAAAATCGATTAATTTTTAATAGAAAAGTAGCTTGATCTTTTTAAATTAATAACGACTTATTCACAGTATTTGTTTAAAGTATTGAACCTTATAATTCCTTTAAATTGTAATCTAATTAATTTCAAATTTAATTGCTCTTTTTCTTGATAAAAAGAGCCAAAAATCAAGAACAAACGCCAAATCTTGTTCCATCTTTTCGCACAATGCCCACGCATTTCCTAGTCCGATTTCACAAGATTTCACTCCGTTTGTTCAAGTTCCCACGCTCGGGTAAAAGATATTTGTGATTAGTTTATCGAAATGAACATTTTATTATTGGTTGGAAATTCACAAAAAAAGAGCGTTACAAATTGCAACGCTCTTTCTTAAAGTATTAGCTATTTATCAATCAATCATTCATTTTTAGTTGGCAGGTGCACCTACCGCTTCTTTAGTAGGAGTAGTTTTTGGAGCAACTACTGTTCCTTTAATTCTTAAAATCTTAGTTGGCTCAGAAGCATTAGAAGTAATGGTTACTGATTTATTAATTGGTCCAACTCTTTTGGTGTCGTATTTTACTTTAATAGAAGCTTTTTCTCCCGGTTTAATTGGTTCTTTTGGCCAAGTAGGAACAGTACATCCGCAGCTTCCTACAGCATTAGAAATAATTAAAGGGCTTTTTCCGGTATTGGTAAAAATAAATTCTCTTACTCCGTCAGCTCCTTGTTCAATAGTTCCGTAATCTATTACTTCTTCTTCAAAAGAAATTTGAGCAGCATTCTCGTTTTGTACAGTAGCAGTTCCGTCAGCTGTTTGAGCATTGATAACAGCAGCAGAAGCTACCAAAATGCTTAAAGATAAAATTAGTTTTTTCATAGTGATTATAATTTTGATGTTTTGTATTTTTTTAAATTCCACTTCAAATTTAATGAGGAATCCTTTTGTTTTGGATTGGCTTAACACTTCTTTAACAAAAAAGAATTTATAGCAATTTATAATTGAGAAGCATCAAACGCAAGTGGTAGCAAGTCTGCCATACTGCTAAATTGCCAGTAAGGAGATTTATCGGATTTCAATATCACTTTAATAGGGTGTTGTTGTTGTTTTTCAAACTCAATAAGTGCTTGACGACAAGAGCCACAAGGGCTTAATGGGATTTCATTTCCCTTCTCGGTTACGATTACTATTTGTTTTATTATCTCATTTGGAAAAGAAGCATGAGCATAAAAAACAGCTACTCGCTCGGCACAAGTTCCAGATGGATAAGCAGCATTTTCTTGGTTAGTTCCTAAAATTTGTTGTCCATTTTCCATTAAAACTCCTGCACTTACTTTAAATTTAGAATAAGGAGCATAAGCATTTTTTAGGTTGTTGGTTGTTGCAGCAATCAGTGTTTGTGTAGCATCATCAAACTGTGTTATTTCTTCTTCGGTAAATTCTTTATATGAAATGGTAATGTTTTTTTGTTGCATGTTTACATTTTTTTAAAACCCAAAGCTACTTATTTTTTATATCTCAAATGTTATGAGTTAAATCATTTCTAAAAACCAATATTTTATCGAATTTTGGGGAAAACTTTATTACTCCATGATAGATATCACACACAAAAATTCCACACTAAGAGTTGCTACTGCTCAGGCTATTGTTAAAGTTAGCCAACAAGCAACTATTGATGCCATAAAAGCAAATAAAGTTCCCAAAGGAGATGTTTTTGCCATGAGTAAAGCAGTAGGCTTATTAGGTGTGAAAAAAACCTCCTTGCTGTTAGCCGATTGTCATCCCATGCCTATTGAAGCTACTACAATAGATTATGAGGTAAAAGATTTGTCGGTTTATATTACCCTTACGGTAAAAACCATTTATAAAACAGGTGTAGAAGTTGAGGCCATGCATGGGGCAAGCTTGGTGGCTTTAAACATGTACGATATGCTGAAACCTATTGACAAAGGAGTGGAGATTCATCATATAAAGCTATTGGAGAAAAAAGGTGGTAAATCTGATTTTAAAGACAAATTCCGACAAGATTTAAAAGCCGCAGTGATTGTTTGCTCAGATACTATTTCGCAAGGACAGAAAGAAGATAAAGCCGGAAAAGCGATTATCACCAAACTAGAAGAAAGCGGTGTTGCTATTGCAGATTACATCATTATTCCCGATGAAAAAGAATTGATTGCCGAAAAAGCAAAAGAATATGCCCAACAAAACATTCACTTAATTATTTATACAGGTGGAACAGGCTTATCGGTTAGAGATGTTACCCCCGAAGCACTTCGTCCGCTTTTGGATAGAGATATTAAAGGCATTGAAGAAGCCATTAGAAACTATGGACAACAACGCACCCCCTATTCCATGCTCTCTAGAAGTGTAGCCGGAGTAATGAATAATTCTATTGTTTTGGCATTACCGGGCTCTACTAATGGTGCTAAAGAAAGTATGGATGCTATTTTTCCTGCCCTGCTCCATGCTTTTAAAATTTTAAAAGGGGGGAGACATGATTGAGGATTGTCAACTATAAAGACAAACTTTAATAACTAAAATAATTTCATATCAACAGAACCTATTTTTTTAAATTAGCTAAGACTTTACCCTAAAAATGGTTTTAAAAGCTTGCTTCTTGAGGTATGTTTTAATCGCCTAAGGGATTTTTCTTTGATTTGACGTACACGTTCTCTGGTCAATTCTAAGCTACTTCCTATTTCATCAAGTGTAAACGGATTTTTATAACCAATACCGTAATACATTTTTAAAACAGTAGCTTCTCTAAAAGATAATGTAGCTAATGAACGTTCTATTTCACTTCTAAGCGATTCACTG
>DATGOR010000160.1:0-4008 GCA_035305805.1 Vicingaceae bacterium
AGTTGCTTGTTCGCTAATAAATTGGTTTTTTTTAGCATAAGCAAGTGCTTCATTAGAATATTTTATGGCACTATCTAACTTACCTATTTGATTGTAGTAAGCAGCCTTCCTATTTAAAAAAATACATTTTGTTAAATCTGAGAAAGTAGGTAATAAAGTTAGGCTATTAAAAAGTTCGTTTGCCAAATCAATTCGCTGGGTAAGGGTATAAAAATCAGCTAAATGAACTTTTGATTTAAGAAGAAGTTCCGGATGGTTTATTTCTTCGCTTAATTCAATGGTACTTAGAATGGTATTTAAAGCATCATAATTTTTAAACGTAATTCTTAAACTACGGGCTTTTTTTAGCAGCACTTCAATATAAAGAGAATCAACTTTTTGGGTGGATGCTAAGTGTAAGGAATAATAATGCTCTGCTTTATTAAAATCCTGATTTTTTTCTGAGATGTAGGCACTATCTAACCAAGTGTTTTGGGCTAAAGTATGTGTTTTTAAAGTAATGAAAAATACTACAAGAACAACGAATATTTTAATTAAGTTCTTCAATAAAAATGTTTTTTAAATCAGCTGTTTATTGCCAAATTCTTTTTTAATTTCAGCATATCTCGGACAATTTATTAAGTGATCGTTTACCATGCCTACTGCTTGTATATGAGCATACAGCGTGGTACTTCCTAAAAACTTAAAACCTTTTTTCTTCATGGTTTTTGCCAACTCATCAGAAATAGCTGTTGTTGCTGGAACTTCTTTTAATGTTTTCCATTGGTTTTGCACTTGTTTTCCATTTACAAAACTCCAAATAAATTGAGCAAAAGAGCCATGTTCTTTTTGAATAGCTAGAAAAACTTTGGCATTGTTGATGGCGGCTTCAATTTTGGCTCTGTTTCGTATAATTCCTGCATTTTGCAATAATTCTTCTACTTTTTTGGAGTCGAATTGAGCTACTTTTTTAGGGTTGAAATTTGCAAAAGCTTGTCGGTAGTT
This sequence comes from Vicingaceae bacterium, assembly GCA_035305805.1. Lineage (GTDB taxonomy): Bacteria > Bacteroidota > Bacteroidia > Flavobacteriales_E > Vicingaceae > BRH-c54. The sequence goes on from DATGOR010000160.1 coordinate 985, forward strand.
TTCTCGTTTTTTTAATATGGTTGACCAACTTAGTCCGGCTTGAGCACTTTCTAGTACTAAAAATTCAAACTGTTTGTTATCGTCCAAAACAGGTACTCCCCATTCTTCATCATGGTAGTTGATGTACTGCTCAAAACCTAAGCACCAAGGACATTTTTCTGTTTTCATAGATTTGTTTTTAAAATTTAGATAATTAAAAAAATGTGATGATTTATTATTTCTACTCACCCCCTTGCCCCCTCTCTTCAAAGAGAGGGGGAGAAGTTGTTGTAAGGCAACTTGGGGGTGAGTTAAAGTGTTTTTATTTACCATTACACAAATCTATTTAGCTATTCATTAATTGATGTAATTTGGAGGTAGTATTCCAATTTCTCACAGTAATATTTTTATAAACAGCTAGTTGAATAAGTTTGCTTAAATAGCTTCTGTTGGTTTTTTCTATTAATCGTGTGAAATAGATGGCGTGCGTTCCAGCATAAGCTTTATCCACCTCATTGTGTTGGGGAATGTTAGTAATAATTTCGGTAGCTTTAAGCGGTGGTTTAATAAACAACACATCGTAGCGGTAGTTTTCTTTATCAGCACCAAAATTGGTAGGAATTTCCTCAATAACTTTATTCAATTGTTGATGTGTTATTACCACTACAACAGAATTGTAATTAAATTGCTCGGATAAGTTTTTTTCAATACTTAGTGTTAATTGATTGATGTCTTTTGTGTCGGACTTAAAAATTACATTTCCACTTTGAATGTACGTTTTAACATCTGTAAAGCCCATTTTCTCAAAACAAGCTTTTAAGTCAGCCATTTTGATGATGTTGTTGCCACCAACATTAATACCTCTTAGTAATGCTAAATATTGATTCATAGTTAATGGTAATTTCTTTCTCCAAAGATACTACTTCCTACCCGAATCATAGTACTGCCTTCTTCAATGGCGATTTGGTAGTCTCCGCTCATTCCCATGCTTAAAATTTGAAATTGATGATTGGAGATTTGAAGTTTATCAAATAATTTTTTTAGGCTTTTAAATTCTTTTCGGATTTGGTTTTCATCATCGGTAAAAGTTGCCATACCCATTAGCCCAACAACTTTTATATTCTTTAAATGTTGGAATGCTTCACTTTTTATGAGTTCAATCACTTCTTTTTCATCAAAGCCAAATTTGGTATCTTCTTCAGCAATGTGTATTTGCAATAAACAATTGATTACTCTTTCGTTTTGGGCAGCTCGTTTATTAATTTCTTTTAGCAATTTAAAACTATCTACTCCATGAATTAAACTTACAAAGGGAGCAATATACTTTACTTTGTTGCTTTGCAAGTGGCCAATCATGTGCCATTCAATATCTTTAGGTAAGCTTTCGTGTTTTTCGGTAAGTTCTTGTACTTTGTTTTCTCCAAAAATTCGTTGTCCGGTTTGGTAAGCTTCTAAAATAGCTTCATTGGGTTTTGTTTTAGAAACTGCTACCAAAGTAACGTGTTCAGGAATGGAAGCTTTTATTTGTTGTAGGTTTTTTGTAATGTTCATGGAGCAAAGTTAGTTTTTTAGCTTGGGTGTTGAAAGGTTAGTTACTTTTTAATCCTCGAATTAAAAGAACAATTCCTTGTAAGGATAATATCCCGCCAATCAACCATGCAGCTATGCTGAATATAAAAATCACACCAACTTTAGATGACCAAAAAAAGATAATTGTTCCTGCTAAAAATATTGCAAGTCCAATTATAAACCAATAAATTCCATTAATTTTTGTGTTTTTTTTTGCCTCGATTTCTTGAGCTTCTTTTTGTATTTTATCAATGTTATTTAATTCTAACATTATGCTTTGCTTAAGGTTGTCTGAAACTTCATATTCATTAAAAACACGAGCAATTTCACCAAATGAAGCACCATTTTTCTTAATTTTTATACAATATTCTTTTAACTCATTTTCAGATAGATTTTTTAAGTAATTCATTACTCGTGTTTTTAGATTTTTGATAAAATTAGCGATAAAAATAAAATTAAGCTAAATCATAATGGCAGTTCCAATTGGCTTTGTAGTGTTGGAAAAGTCCCCCTTTGGGGGATTTAGGGGGCTAAACTATAAATCGTCAAACCACTTCTCATTTTGGGTTCTATCCAAGTGCTTTTTGGAGGCATAATGTTATTGGCATCAGCAACAGCTTTTAGTTGTTCAATAGCAACAGGGTAAAGTCCAAAAGCAACAATGGCTTCTTCGCTATCTACTTTTTCTCTTAATCCTTTAGCTCCTTTGGTACCCTCCATAAACTCAATACGGTTATCGGTTTTTAAGTCGGTAATGCCTAGAATTGGTGTCAGGATGTTGGTAGTAAGAATTCTTGCATCTAAATTGCCAACAATATCATTTTCATCATAAGTACCTTTTTTTGCAGTAAGCGAATACCACTTTCCGGCTAGGTACATAGAGAAATTATGTCTTTTTGTAGGGGCATAGTCTGTGTTTTTTTCTTCAATATCAAAAATTTTTGCAACTTCGGCTAAAAAACTTTCGGGTGTATGTTCATTCAAACTGCTAACCGTCCTGTTGTATTCAATAATATTGAGTTTGCTTTCGGGAATAAGGTAGGACAAAAAGAAATTAAAAGGAGCATCAGGATGGTAATTTGGGTTTTCAGCACGTTTGCTTTGAGCATACAATACGGATGAAGCCGAACGATGATGTCCGTCTGCGATGTAAATTTTATCAATATTCTTAAAGGCTTCCACCAAAGCGGCAATATCGTTTTCATCATTTACCAACCATAAATCTTGTTTGATGTGGTGGGTAGTACAAAACTCGTATTCAGAACGAGTGGCTAAATATTTATTAATAACGGCATCAACAGCAGGGTTATCTTTGTAAGTCAGCAAAACAGGCTCAGCATTAAACTGGCAAACATCTAAATAACGTTTAAAAGTTTCCTCTCGTTGAGTTAACGTGTGTTCATGAATTTTAATATTTCCGTTGAGGTAATCATCAACAGAAATTCCAGAAATTAACCCTACATAAGTGTTGGTGGG
>DATGOR010000161.1:0-8880 GCA_035305805.1 Vicingaceae bacterium
TTAAAAATGGTATCTTTAATCAATTAAATAACATAAAAAAAATAAAAAACTCTTTAGAGTAGTTTAAATTTGCACTATAAATTTTTAAGTCTTTCAATTGTGAAAATAGCTATCTACGGAAAAAAAGTTGCTGACATTTACATTGCCAACATTCAGTTTTTGTTTGATGAACTTAAGCGAAATAATATTACGGTATCTGTTGATGCAAATTTTCATAATTATCTTCAACAAAAAAACATTTCATTTGACGAAAGTATCACACTTTTTAACGATAGCAATGATTTAGGAAAAGTAGATTATTTAATTAGTATAGGAGGGGACGGAACTTTTTTAGAAACCATTGTGTTGGTGAGAGATAGTAACATTCCTGTTTTGGGAATTAATACCGGTAGGCTGGGCTTTTTGTCAAATGTAAAAACGGATGAAATTGCCCAAGCTGTTCATGCACTAATAAACAAAGAGTACGAAATTGACCAACGAAGTATGCTGAGCATCTCAGCAAATAATTTTGACTTTGGAGAAAATAATTACGCGTTAAATGAAATAACCCTCCACCGAACAGATAGCTCTACCATGATTACTGTTCATACCTATTTAGATGATGAGTTTTTAAATTCCTATTGGGCAGACGGTTTAATCATTTCTACACCAACGGGTTCTACCGCTTATTCGCTGAGTTGTAACGGTCCTATTTTGTTGCCCGATTCGGAAAATATGATTATTACTCCTATAGCACCTCATAATTTGAATGTGAGGCCATTAGTAATTAATGATGAAAAGGTATTGAAAATACAGATTGATGCCCGCTCCGAAAATTATGTGGTAGCCTTAGATTCTCGTTCGTTTAGCTTACCGCTAGATGCTACCCTAAAAATCACCAAAACTCCTCACACTATTAAACTCATTCGTTTAAAAGATCATACTTTCTTAAAAACCCTCAGAAGTAAATTGATGTGGGGAATTGATAAAAGGAATTGATAAATGAGTTCTGATTTTTTTTGTTTCGACTATCCTTACTAAAAAACACATTTTTAAAACGTCTTGTTAAAAAAAGTTGGTTTTTTTGATTTTTTTTATACTTTTACTGCCTAATTGTTAAATTAATTGAAAAAGGCATAAAAAATGAAAGCTGTTCACGTAGTTGTTGAAGAAATCATCAAAAAATCACCGTTTTTGGAAGAAGCATTGGCCGAAGGGCTGATTAATTTATCGTCATTATCAAGGCAAATAAAAGCTGAGATTGATGAAGAACTAAATAAGGATGTGAAAATTGGAGCAATTGTAATGGCACTTAAAAGGCTTTCGCCTAAATTTGACCCTACGTTTCAATTAAAAATTAGAAAGGTTATTGGAAAGTTGGGCGATATTACTGTTCGTTCTAAAATCACCTATTATACTTTTGAAAATTCCGAATCTTTAATAGATTGCCAATCGCAATTATTGAAAAAATTGAAAGGCAAAAAAGATATTTTCTTCGCTTTTTCTCAAGGGGTTTACGAGACCTCCATTATTCTTAGTGATTCTGAGAATAACGACATCAGCTCTATTTTTAAAGGAGAGAAGATGCTTCAGGCTTCTACCGGACTGTCATCTCTTACTATTAAATTGCCAAGTGAAAATGCTGATGTTTCCGGAATTTATTATTTTATTTTGAAAAAACTAGCTTGGGAAGGGATAAATATTTTGGATATTATTTCTACCATGCATGAGTTTACCATCATTGTAAATGATGAAAATATTGACAGGGCTTTTTCTATTTTAAAAAATATTAATAGAATAAATTAATCTTCCTGACCTTCAAAATAGGTTTTAGAAAGTTCCTCAAATTTGATAATTTTATCGCTGTCAATAAAGTTGAGTGGTGTACAAACCCCATCTTTGCAACGGTAGCATTTAAGTTTATCTCTGAATACAGCTGATTTATAGATAGATTTTCCCAGTAACATTCTAGCTGCTTCTTGCACTCCCTCTACAATTGATGGGTGAGGGTGTATCATGTGAGCTAACTCTTCAATGCCTTTGTTCATGTACATAAGTAATGCAATGGTTTGTATCGCAGACGAAGCATGATAACCCGCTGCTCTCATTCCAAGCACTTTCATCTCTTCATCATCAGAAACAATTAATTTAAAAAATCCCTGAGGTTTTCCCATAGATATAGCTCTCGCAATGGTGGAGTAATCTACTTTTGCTACTTTATAAGGGATGTTTTTTTCACGAAGCATTTGTTCGTTGGCACCAACAGAAGCAACCACAGGATCTAAAAACATAATGGTAGAAACGTTTTCGTAGTTAATAGGGTTTAAAGATTTTCCCATAAACATTCTGGCAACAGCATGTCTGGCTTCTCTTTCTCCAACATTATATAGTGGCAATCGACCCGAAACATCTCCTACAGCATAAATGTTTGGGATGTTAGTTTGTGTGTCGTTATCACCAATATGTACTCCTCGTTTACTCATTTTTACCCCTGCATTTTCTATCTTTAAACTTTCTATATTGGGAGTTCTACCAATGGAAATGAGTGCTTTTTCCACATGAATTACTTCTGTAGCACCATCCGCATGTTCAATTTCATACTCTACTTCACCATTTACTACTTCCAATCTTTTTAAGCTAGAGGTGTGGTGGATGGTAACGTTTTTCTTAACCATATTGGAGGAAACCAATTCAGAAATATCTTCATCTTCAAATGGTAAGATGCGTTCTGCTCGGTCAATTAAATACACTTTTGTTTTACCAAAGTTGGCAAATATGGTTGCAAACTCACAACCAATAACACCCGCTCCAACAATCACCATGCTTTTTGGAAAATCCTCTAGTTGCATAATTCCATCGCTGGTTAAAATAGTTTTTTCGTCAATATTAATATTGGGTAAGCCTCTTGGTCGGCTTCCTGTAGAAATTACAGTGTTTTCTGCATAAACAATTTTTTCACTGCCATCTTCTTTAGTAATTTTTATTTCTTTATCGTTTACAAAACTTCCTGTTCCTTTTTCATAGGTAATCAACCCTGTTTCGGCATGTATGATTCTTAGATGACAAGATAATTGGAATTTTCGTTCAAAAATAGCTTCGTCAACGGTTTTCTTTACTTCATCATAGGTGATGTCGAGGTTTCTATCGGCTCTTTCTTTACCTAATTCATCATATACTCTTTTGTAGCGAGTGGAAAGCTCCCACATGGTTTTAGAGGATAATGCTCCGTTGTAAATACCGGCACCACCTAGTTTTTCTTTTTCAATTAAGATAACTTTTTTACCAAAATCAATGGCCCTCATGGCTGCTGCATATCCTGCAGGACCGCCACCTATTACACACAAATCAAATTTTTCCATTTTAATAACAATTTTATCTTTTATTGGGGATGGGTTTTGTTGAGGTTAAAATTAATATTCTGCTGCCCAATTTTCAAGTTCTTCTTTTGTCCATAAATCCGGGAAGAAAACTCTTCTTTGGTATTTTGGATGCAAATATTTTTGCCAATCACTGCCTCCTGTTGCTTCGGTTACTTTTTCTTTTGATAATAAATATTGACGAGCAGCATCTAAATGTACCATGGGCCATTTAATATTAAATTCAATATCTAAATCTCTCATGGCTTTTATCAATTCAGGGTGATTTTTTTCGCTCTCCGGCAGTGATTTATATTTTTGCCAAAGGTTTTTGTGTTGGTATTCTTCTGCCATTTCTATAAACTCTTTCAAGTATTTTTTCTCAAAATGTTGAAGGGTCAATGATTTTTTTCCTGTTTTGTAGTCTTTTCCTGCGGCTTGCCAGTAGATGTTGTCAAACAAAAATGCAAAGTCATAATCGCTTGGTAAGTTATTTTTTATCCTAGCATCTAATAAATTTTCGATATTGGTAGCACAAATTTCAGCTTTTCTGAACGAAGCACATTGAAAACCACTTGCAGGAGTTAGTGTAAATCTAAATTGATTGTACTGCTCAGGATCCATTCCCAAACGCATTACGTCAAATGAATTTGCCAACATTTGGATGTACCTGTTCATTCTTCCTAATTTGCTTATGAAATATTCGGCAGTTAGTTGTTGGTGTTCGCAAACCTGATACATTTCATGCAACATCATATTAAGTAACAACTCAGTAACTTGATGATACATGATAAACACCATTTCGTCAGGAAAATCAGTTCGTGGACGTTGAAGACTTAAAAGTGTATCTACCTCAATATAATCCCAGTAGTCTATTGGTTTTGCGTGTAATAATCCTTTTAAATAGGCTTCGGTATCTTGTTCTAAATGTTGGTATTTATTTTCAATTTGCGTTAATAGTTTGTTGTACTTTTCCATGCTTTAGTTGAATAATATTAAAACAATAACAATATTATTAAATTTATCAGATAAAAAACATGATAAAAGTTATAAATTACACACATGTATTAGTTATTTAACAATGAATTGGTGTTAATTATTGGAAAGCCACTTAACAGCTTCTTCAAGATTATTAAAAACTTTGGTGGGTGTTTGAGGTCGGTTAAAACGCATAAAAAAATTAGCCAATATTTTAGTGGGCATATTGTTCACTACGATGGCAATTTTTTCTCTAATTGGAATTATTTCAGGGTCGTTAGCGAAAAAATTTCGTGCATCGTTGGTAATACTCGAAAATTTATCACGAGCATCAACAATTACAGAGAATTTGGTGTAGTTGGTAATTTTAATAAAGGCTTTATCAATTTCAATGGCATCTTCTAATTCTACTTCATAATCATCTTCAAAAGTTAACACATAAATATTTTCTTGGTAGTGAGTTATTTCTGCGTGTTTGAGTTTGATATAATTAGAATTGGTAACCATAACTGGTGGCTAAGATAGAATTTTGTGTGGGTTTTTGAAATTAATTGGAATAATTTTTTTTCACTAGTGCATAATAATCGTTGTCAATAGGTAAGTAACCTTGGTTATAACAAAAATAATAGGTTTGTCCGGCTTTTGTAGTGTAAATAGAAGTAACATGGTTAAAATCAAAATCCAAATTAAGGAGTTGTTTTTTGTGTACCGTTCGTTTTTCGTTAGGGTTTAATTTTTCAAGGATACGCCAATTTTTTTTCAATCGATTGTTGGTGTTCCTAATTAAACTATTATTGGCTCGATTAAGCTTGTTGTTGAAGGAGGTTCGACAGTTATCTGAGCAGAATTTTTTGTCGGATCTTCCCATAAACGGTTCGCCACATTCTATGCAATTCTTTTTACTCATTTTCCATAAATTTATTTAAAAAGTAAATATAAGTATTTTGCTTTAAAACGCTATTGTTTAGTTAAGTTTGTGTTTCAGCTATGGATAAAAGAATCATTAAATATATTCATAAAAATAAAGTAATAACGTTAGCAACATCGTTAAATCAGCAACCTTATTGTGCTAATTGTTATTATGCTTTTGATGAAAAAAATGGCAGATTAATTTTTTTGTCGGACGAACAAACCAGACATATTCAGGAAGCTTTAAAAAATGATTTAGTTGCAGGAACAATTACTACCGATCATCTGTCTGTTGCAAAAATTAAAGGAATTCAATTTACAGGTAAGTTTATGGTGCCCAATGAAGATTTAAAGAAAGATTTTTATGCACTTTATTACGATAGGTTTCCATTTGCTAAAGCTAAACCTGCGGCTATTTGGGGCATAGCACTTGAATTTGTTAAGATGACAGATAATACTTTGGGGTTTGGTACTAAAATTAGTTGGGAAAAAGGGAATGACTAATCACTTTTACTTCAGCAATACCATTGATAAGGTATTTTTTTTGAGTCTTAACCTCTAAGCACAAATAGCGAGTGCGTTTTTTCTCTAATTTTTTAAAAATTCTACTATTATTTCTAATTGAAAATAACGAACCAACTTCAATGTCCATTAAATGTGGTAGGCTGTTATGAGTATTAAATTTATTAAGTTCTTTAGTGAGTGAAACATCAGCGCTAGATGATGCCTTAGGGTTTAATGCGTGTTGCCTGATTGCAGGAATTAGTTCGGTGGGAAATACTTGATGTTGTAGAAGTTCATAAAGCAAATCGCTAAAAGTTTTCTTCCATTCTTTTCCGTGTGGGCTAACCTTGTTTTGGTGTTTGTTCCAAATTAATAAATGGGCAAACTCGTGCGTAAGTGTGATTAAGAAAGCGTATTGATTGAGGTTATGATTTACGGTGATTCTGCTAATTTTTCCTACTTGCCCCCTAAAATCACCTAATTTGGTTTGACGTTCTTTGGAGATAATTAATCTAAACGTTATGTTTTTAAACCATTCTTTTAATATAGGTAAACTTTTTTCAGGAACAAAATCCGAGAGTATCGCTAAATAGTTGTCTTTCATGTTAAGAAAAAATGGTATAAACTACCCATGCAGAAAAATAAGCTAAAGCTCCCATATAAATAACTTGTAAAATAGGCCATTTATACGATTTAGTTTCTCTATAAACTACGGCAAGTGTTGCCATACACTGCATGGCAAAAGCATAAAAAATAAGTAGTGAAAACGTGGTGGCTTTGTTATAGAGTTTTTCTCCCGTATCGGGGTGTTTGGCTTGCAGCATTTTTTCTCTTATAGACTTGGTATTGTCTTCATCACCAACACTATAAATAGTAGCCATAGTTCCTACAAAAACTTCTCGAGCAGCAAAGGAGGTAACTAGAGAGATGCCAATTTTCCAATCGTAACCAATGGGACGAATAAGAGGCTCTATAGATTTACCGACATAAGCTACATAAGAGGCTTCTAATTTTTCTGAAGCAATTAAATTGTTTTTATCATTATCATCCAGATGTTGGTATTGTTCGGAAGCGTATTTTTCTTCAATCTTTTCAAAGCTATCTCCGGGGCCATAAGAAGATAGAGCCCACAATATAATAGATATTGCAATAATTATTTTTCCGGCTTCAAATAAAAATACTTTCACTTTTGAATAAACGGAATATCCAATGTTAGACCAATCCGGAAGTCTGTAAATAGGCATTTCCATTATAAAAGTGCTTTTCTCTCTAGATTTTAAAAACCATTTAAAAACTAAAGCAGCTAACAATGCCGCAACAAAACCAAGCAAATAAAGCCCCATCATTACTGCTCCTTGAAGGTTGAAAATACCAACCTGTTCATCAGCTGGAATTACTAATGCAATTAGTAAGGTATAAACAGGAATTCGAGCAGAACAACTGATAAGGGGAGCAACCATAATGGTGATTAGCCGTTCCTTAAAATTTGGAATGGTTCGGGTACTCATAATAGCAGGTACAGCACATGCTACAGAGCTGATAAGAGGTATAATTGATCGTCCATTTAAACCAAATTGACGCAAAATTCTATCCATTAAAAAACTCACTCTTGACATGTACCCCGTGTCTTCTAAGATGGTAATAAATGCAAATAAAATTGCTATTTGTGGCACAAAAACAACCACCCCACTAAGTCCGGCAATAATTCCGTCTATTAATAAGTCTCTAAAAACTCCGGCAGGAAGCCAATTTTCTAAACTACTACTTAACATCCCAAAACCATTTTCAATAAACTCCATTGGAAGAGATGACCAAGAGAATACGGCTTGAAAAATTAAAAACAATATGCTCAAAAATATTAAGTATCCAAAAATTTTATGGGTAAGAATATTGTCAATTTTTTTGGTGGTTTTTATCCATTTATCTACTTCTCCGCCATGCAAACATTGAGTAATAATAGTGTCGATTTTTTCGTATCGATGAAGGGTGTCATTCTCATTAAATGCAGCACAAAAAACACATTCTTTTTTCTGATAGCAATCAATGGTTTGTTTTAATTCATTAATCCCTTTTTTTATTCTAGCATTAACGGGTACTACAGGTATCCCTAAGCATTCGGAAAGCTTTTTAATATCGATGTTTTGTTGGCTTTTTTGCAACAAATCCATCATGTTTAATACTAGAATAACAGGCTTTCCTAAATCAATGATTTGTGTGCATAAAAGTAAATTTCTTTTTAAATTGGTAACATCTGCAACAACAACAATAAGTTCATTATTGCTTACATTTTTAATAATGTTGGCTGCAATTTTTTCATCTTCAGACTTTGGGGAAAGACTGTAGGTGCCCGGTAAATCAATTACTTCTATAGACTTGCCATTAATATTGGTTTTCCCCGTTTTTTTATCTACTGTAACCCCCGGAAAGTTGCCTGTCTTCTGGGAAAGTCCGGTAAGGGCATTAAATAGAGAACTTTTTCCTGTATTTGGATTACCAACAAGGTAAATGGATGTGATATCTGTTGCCAATTTCTAGTTACTTTTTTCGATAATTATATTTTTTGCATCAGCTTTCCTAATACTGATGTAATTTAAGCCAGATGTAATTAAAAGAGGGTCGTTCAGTGGGGCTATTTTGTATAATAACACGCTTTCGCCTTTGCAAAAGCCCATGGTAGATAAAGTATTTTCTAACTCTTTATCATTGATATCAACTATTACAGCCGTTTCGTTTTGTTTTAGTTCGTCTAAAGTCATGGTTTATTTAGATTTAGTCTAAATAGGCTGTAAAAGTAAGTTTAAAAGATGAAACTTTCAATGATTTTAGTCAGAAAAAACTGAAGAAAGGCTCCATTTAGGACAGGTATTGCATTTATCTTTTTTCCCCAAAAAACAAGAGCTAAAGGATAATAGCAACATAGAAATGAAAAGATATTTAATAGTTTTTTTCTTCATGTTGCTAAATTACTAAATATTATAAATACGGTGTCAACTTTTTAATATTATGGCTTTAAACAACTTCTCATAAAAGGTTTAGCAATTAAAAGCTTACATCTCAATATAAAAAATTGTAGTTTTGTGAGGCAATCAAATCTCTATGATAAAAATATTTGAAGACATAGGACTGTATTTTATTTTATTGTCAAGGGTATTGA
>DATGOR010000162.1:0-2968 GCA_035305805.1 Vicingaceae bacterium
GAATAAACATTTTTCCTACTAACCATAAAATGTAAGACCATGGCAAGGCAATTAGGAGGTATTATGGATGGTTTTTCCGGAACTATCGGGAATATCATCGGCTATCGGTGGCGCGGACAGGATTTTATTAGATCCCGCCCCTCACGAACTAAAAAACGGAAGCCTACCAAAGCCCAAAAGTTACAGCGAGAAAAATTTGCGATGGTTATGCAATTCCTGAATGGGATCCGTGAGGTGGTAGATCAGTTTTACGGTCAGCCGGAGAAGACGAAATCCCGTTTTAATCTCGCATTGAGTTATCATTTAAAGGAAGCCGTGATACAAGATTCCAATCAACGCTTTGCGATGGATTACCAGCGGGTATTAGTAAGTATGGGCGAACTTCGTGAAGTTGAACAAGTCTCCTATACCAAAAACCCGGGCCGTGTCATCAGTCTAAGCTGGGTGAATAATAGCCGGCAAGGAAATGCGGAAGCAACAGACCTACTCCATGCCGTGGTTTATTGCCCCAGGTTAAAGGAATTCCGCTCCTATCCGGATTTAGCGTCACGTGCATCGGAATGGACCTCCTTTCAACTCCCTCTTTCTTTTAAGAACAAGGAATTGCATCTGTGGGTATATATGACCTCCCTCTCCAAAAAAGAGAAATCATTAAACACTTACCTTGGGGTTTTGTAGTTATTCAATTTCTTGAATTTTACCACAGAGAGCCCCAAGAAGGCGTAAAGCACGGGGGATTTCCTTGGTTTTTTGTTTCTATAATTGATGTTATTTTTCTTAAAATTTTGTTATATATTTAGGGATTGAGTTTCGTATATACCACCATTAAGATGTATTTGCGCAATTGGGGTGCGGATATACGACTTTTTGACTTTTAAAATCTATAAAACAAATAAAAATGGAACAAAAAACAAAAAGTAGTTCACTAAATACCATCTTAGTTGCAATTGGATCAGGCGTTTGGGACCTAGTGTTACAAAATGCCGGTATTATCCCAAAATTAGTTAGTACGGAAAATGTGACACAAACTGTTTATGTCACAGGTGGCAATATTAATGCAGATGTCAGCGGTAGCGTTAGTGTTGACAATACGGTAGACATTAACATACACGAAATAAATGGATATAACCAGGTTACTACAGGTAAAGGCACACACTCTGTATTTCCGTATGGCTATATGTTGCCTGTCGATAGTTGGTAAGAAAAACGTCCAGTATTATCGGAATTGAATTAGCTGGCTGAAAGATTTCAATAGAAAGAATAGCAAAAAAAATACAAGTAATTAATGAAACTAAAAATCTTTCTGGATAAAATTTTGCTTTATAAAAATATAAAGATTATTTTTCTCATAATATATCCCACTTTAACCCTAGCATTTATTTTGAACTGGGAACATTTGTACAATATGTGGTTTGAACATTCAATTTTGATAACCAAAAAATATGAAGAACCTCAATCTATTATAATACTTTTATTTTATCTTTATTATTCTTTTTATGCTGTTTTATTCTTCTATTATCCCCTACATATTCTTTGGAAGAAAGACGATAATAATGAAAGAATTCAAATAATTTGTAAAAAAGAAAAAATATTTAAGTCGTTTAAATCCTTTTTGCTAATTATTATCTCACCGCTACTTCTTTTAATCGGTGGAGGTGTTTTTGTGGCATTATTATATGTCGGTAGTATTGTAACGAGTGTTTGGGTGCTTTTCTGGTTGATTGTAATTTTTATCCTAGTATTATTTATGCCTATATTTTATTTGTTAAAAATATTAAGAAAAAAATGGAGCTCCAATTTTAAAAAGAATGACTAAAAAACTCTTTTGTAAAATTCACATCAGAAGGAATGTTTTGAATTTTACCACAGAGAACACCAGGAAGGCACAGAGGGCACGGGGGAATTCCTTCGGTTTTTTGTTTCAATAATTGATGGTATTTTTCTTAAAATTTTGTTATATATTTAGGGTTTGAGTTTCGTATATACCACCATTAAGATGTATTTGTAGGATGGGTGGGGATATGTGGGTGTTGTGCGTCAGTTTAGAAAAACAGAAAACCGAAAGAAACTAACTAAATAATGATTATTATTGAAAATGAAAAATTGCTTATTCGAGAATTAGCTGAAAATGATGTCAATGTAATTTTCGAACTTTATTCTGACAAAGAAGCTATGAAATATAGAGGAAGTAGTCCTTTTGAAAATATTGATGAAGCAAAAGAAATGCTGAAAAAAGTTGCCGAAAACATTAAAAACGGAACTGAGTTTAGGTACGCAATTCTTGAAAAAGTAACAAACAACTTAATTGGAACTTACCTGATAACGCCTATTAGTAATACGGAATGTACAATTGGTTGCTCAATTGGAAAGAAATATTGGAGGACAGGTTATGGTTTTGAAGTTATGATGCTTATGACAGAAAATTTACGAAGTAGAAATTACGAAAAATTAATTGGGTTTATTAAGAAAGCAAATATTCCATCAATTAAATTAGTAGAAAAAATGAATTTTGTGTTAATTGAACAAACCGAAAAACCAGAATTCTACAAATACGAAAAAGAAATTAATAATTGAAAGAAAAACCGAACGCACAACAACCAGAGTTTCGTTGGGCTCGAAGAGCCAACAATGAAACATTTGTACAAGGTTCAACAGCAGAAATTCTATTGAACTTTTGTGCTAAAAATCTGCCACTGCGCCAAGCGCCAAAACGTTAGCTGCCATACAATGACAACACCAAGAAAAAAACAACCATAACTAAAACAAGGAAGATATGAAACAATTCTTTTTAAAAAACGCGTTACCTGCTATCATTGCAATAGTGATGCTGACCATTTCAACCAAGGCAGAAGCCTGTACCAGAGTTGTATATAAAGGCCCAAACGGCACTATTGTTACTGCTCGAAGTATGGACTTTTCAATGGAGATACCTGCAAATTTATGGCAATTCCCGCGTGGCATAAAACGA
>DATGOR010000163.1:0-2448 GCA_035305805.1 Vicingaceae bacterium
CCCGGAGATAAATGGTGTTTGTGTGCTACTCGTTTTTTAGAGGCTCACGAAAATGGTTGTGCACCAAAAGTGGTGTTGGAAGCCACCAATGAAAAAACACTGTCTATAGTTCCGATGGAAATTTTACTGAAGCATGCTTATTACTCCAAACAAAAACAATAATGTATGGTGTAACAGGTGTTTGTAAGTGCCTGTTTTTTAATTACTTTTTGTAAAAATAAAATAGAGTAGAATAATTTTTAAAATATTACTTGCTAACTAATATTTAATGTATAAATTTGCAGCCCTTTTTGAGGATAAAATTATAAAGATATGGAAGCTATTAAATTTGTAGAAAACGATTTATCAAAAATCAATGAATATCCTGAGTTTAAAGCAGGAGACACAATTACTGTTTATTATAAAATTAAAGAAGGAAACAAAGAAAGAACTCAGTTCTTTCAAGGAGTTGTTCTTCAAAGAAGAAGTACTGGTGCTAACGAAACGTTTACTATCAGAAAAATGTCGGGTGGTATTGGTGTAGAAAGAGTTTTTCCTTTAGCTTCTCCATTCATTGAAAAAATTGAAGTGAATAAGAAAGGTAATGTTAGAAGAGCTAGAATTTTCTATTTAAGAGAAAGAACAGGTAAATCTGCTAGAATTAAAGAGAAGAAAGTAGTTAAAAAAGATTAATGTATAATCATATTTAGGTAAAAAAGCCCTCAAGAATTTTCTTGAGGGCTTTTTGTTATTGAAGTTGTTTAAAGACCCCTCTATAAATTAAAAAATGCTTTTTTTTTCACACTACTTCGTTATTTTATCTAACCATAGCTACGGCTATGCTTCTCAAAAATGCCTCGTATTGTAAAAAAAATAATTCATTTTCATTATTATATTTGGACTTTAAACAACTTCATTGAAAAAAATAGTTCTTTTTCGTTTACTTTCTATTGATAGCTTTTTCGGCAGCAGCCACAATTGCAGCAGCATTTAACCCGTATTTTTCCATTAGTTGAGCAGGAGTACCACTTTCTCCAAAAGTATCGTTTACACCAACGTATTCTATTGGCATAGGTTGGGTTCTTGAAATTAATTGAGCTATACTGTCGCCCATTCCGCCATTTATCATGTGTTCTTCAGCGGTTACAATACATTTGGTTTTTTGAGCAGAAGATAAAATAGCTTTTTCATCTAATGGTTTAATGGTGTGTATATTGATAATTTCAGCATTGATACCTTTTTCAGCTAATATTTCACCAGCTTGAATAGCTTCCCATACCAAATGACCTGTAGCAAAAATACTCACATCAGTCCCTTCATTTAAAATTATGGCTTTGCCTATTACAAAATCTTCATTCATAAAAACAGGCACAGCAGGTCTTCCAAAACGTAAATACACAGGTCCATGGTGATTAGCAATAGCTTTGGTTGCTTGTTTGGTTTGGTTGTAATCGCATGGATTGATAACCGTCATACCGGGCAACATTTTCATTAAACCTATGTCTTCTAAAATTTGATGCGTAGCTCCATCTTCTCCCAAAGTTAGGCCGGCATGAGAAGCACAGATTTTTACATTTTTATCGGAATAGGCTACTGATTGACGTATTTGGTCGTACACTCTTCCGGTAGAAAAGTTAGCAAATGTCCCTGTAAAGGGAATTTTTCCACCAATGGTCATTCCTGCAGCAATACCAATCATGTTGGCCTCGGCAATACCTACCTGAAAAAATCTATCAGGGTTTTCTTTTTCAAACTGATTCATTTTTAGGGAGCCGGTAAGGTCGGCACAAAGAGCTACCACGTCAGGGTTTTCTCTTCCTAGTTCTGCTAATCCATCTCCAAACCCGGATCGGGTGTCTTTTTTTTCGGTGTAAGTGTATTTTTTCATGTGTAAAATTTATAATCTAACTTGAGTTGATGTTCCTGAATTTATTTTAAATGATTTTTCTTTCGTATAAATCACGTTTTTCATGTTTTTTCCTCGGAATACTATACGGTAATTTCCCGGTTGCAAAACAATAGTTTCTCTATCAGTATTTTGTGATAAGTTATAAACCAATTCTAACTGATTGTTTTTTTCTAGAAAAATGCTGGCAATACCTGATGATGGTAAAAAGAATATACCCAACCCTGGTTCGGGAATAAATACTTTAGTGGTGTGACTTTGCTTAATATTTACATTTTCTACCAATGTACGAGGAAGCGTAAGAATCTCTAAATCGTAATCACCAATAATGTATTTCGTTTTTTTAGAAAAATCTTGAATATGAAAAGTTTTATCGTTGCCTTTTTTACGAACCACGCATTTTAAATCTTTGTACTCATTAAAACCGTTCATTTCTAATTCCAAGTAACCTTGTGGAGCATCTACTGCTATAATATTGTGAATACCGGGAGTAATGGTAATGTTTTTCTTTTCTACCGGTGGCAATGTGTGTACTACTAAATTATATTCTTTATTATGGTCAA
>DATGOR010000164.1:0-2676 GCA_035305805.1 Vicingaceae bacterium
TAATTGGTTATAATAAAAGTGAAAATGAGGTAAGACAAAGATTTACTATTGCACATGAAATTGGTCATTATTTTTTACACCGTCTTGAGCATGAAATTTTTTATGATAAAAAAGATGCTAGTAAGTTATATAGAAATCACAATTCTTCTACTGGAGAGGATCAAATGGAAAGAGAAGCTAATGCTTTTGCAGCTGCATTACTTATGCCAAAAAATAGATTGAAATTAGAAATTGAAAAAATGCAATTTGATTTAGGCTCTGATAAAGATCAAATTTTAGAAAAATTAGCTGCAACTTTTAAAGTAAGCAATCAAGCAATGATGTACCGTATTTTAAATTTGCGATTACTTTAGTTATTAGTTATATTTTTGATATGTTTTGGTTATATCAATTAAAGTATTTTTTTTAAAATTCGATAATATATACCTAAAAAACAAAAAACCTTCTGAATTTCAGAGGGTTTTGTTTTATAATAGATTGTCATCCACCAAATTAGGCAAAGTAACTTTTAACCCGGGTGTTCTTTCCATTTCTCGTTTAATAGCAAAAATAGCTTCTGAGTTTCTTGCCCAACTTCTTCGAGCTATACCATTATTCACATCCCAAAAAAGCATGGATTTTAATCTTCTGTCGGCATCGGCAGAACCATCTAGGGTCATTCCAAAACCACCATTAATCACTTCTCCCCAACCAACACCACCGCCATTGTGTATAGAAACCCAAGTGGCTCCTCTAAAACTATCTCCAATTACGTTATGTATTGCCATGTCAGCAGTGAAAGCAGAGCCATCATAAATGTTGGAAGTTTCTCTATAAGGCGAATCTGTTCCTGAAACATCATGATGATCTCGTCCTAAATTAACAGGAGCAGAAAGTTGCCCACTGGCAACTGCTTTGTTAAAAGCTTCGGCAATTTTTATTCTTCCTTCGGCATCGGCATATAAAATTCTGGCTTGAGAGCCAACCACTAGCTTATTTTCTTGGGCTCCTTTAATCCAAGTAATGTTATCTTGCATTTGTTGTTTTATTTCATTGGGAGAAGTTTTCATCATTTCTTCCAACACTTCGCAAGCAATGTCATCTGTAATTTTTAAATCTTCGGGTTTTCCTGAGGTGCATACCCAACGGAAAGGTCCAAATCCATAATCGAAACACATAGGGCCCATAATATCCTGAACGTAAGAAGGGTAAGCAAAAGCCCCTCCCTGACCTCCCCGAAGGGGAGGAGTGTTAGTAAAGTTGCCATCAGCATCTATATAAATAGCAGCATCTGCTCTTGATGCTTCTAAAAGGAATGCATTTCCATAATCGAAAAAATAAGTCCCACGCTTAGCATGTTTGTTTATTGCAGCAACTTGTCTGCGAAGGCTTTCTTGCACTTTTTGTTTAAACAATTCAGGATTATTCGCCATCATTTCGTTGCTTTCTTCATAACTTAACCCAACAGGGTAGTATCCTCCCGCCCAAGGATTGTGAAGGGAAGTTTGGTCTGAACCTAAATCTATGTAAATTCCTTCTTCATCAAATTTCTCCCAAACATCTACCACGTTTCCATCATAAGCAATTGAAACTACTTCTTTATTGGTCTTGGCTTTACTAACTCTTTCACAAAGTTCATTCAAATCGCTAATTACTTCGTCCACCCAACCTTGTTCGTGTCGTTTAAAGGTTGCTGCAGGATTAACTTCGGCAGTTACCGAAATAACTCCGGCAATATTTCCTGCTTTGGGTTGTGCTCCGCTCATTCCTCCTAAGCCAGCTGTAACAAATAATTTTCCTGCAGTTCCTTTATCATCTATTTTTCTACAACCATTCAAAACTGTAATTGTTGTTCCATGTACAATTCCTTGTGGACCAATATACATGTATGAACCCGCAGTCATTTGTCCGTATTGGGTTACGCCTAGTGCATTAAATTTTTCCCAATCATCCGGTTTAGAGTAATTAGGTATCATCATTCCGTTTGTAACCACCACTCTTGGGGCTTCCCGATGCGATGGAAATAATCCCATAGGATGTCCGGAATACATCACCAAAGTTTGTTCGTCTGTCATTTCTGACAAATATTGCATGGTTAATAAATATTGAGCCCAATTTTGGAAAACAGCACCATTACCACCGTAAGTAATTAACTCATGTGGATGTTGAGCAACAGCAGGGTCTAAATTGTTTTGTATCATCAACATTATAGACTTTGCTTGTATTGATTTTCCGGGGTATTCCTCAATTGGTCGGGCATACATTTCATAATCAGGACGAAAACGATACATGTAAATTCTGCCGTATTTTTCTAATTCCTCAGCAAATTCCTTAGCCAAAACTGGATGGTGTTTTGCATCGAAATAACGTAAGGCATTTTTTAGGGCAAGTTTTTTTTCTTCCGCAGTTAAAATTTCCTTGCGTTTAGGAGCGTGGCTTATAGTTGTGTCGTATTCTTTTTTTGATGGTAATTCGTTTGGAATTCCTTGTTGTATTTGCGTTTTAAAAAGCCCCTTGTTCCCCGAAGGGGAAACGTTATTTTCTCGTTTAGGTGCTTGATTATTAGCTGTATGTTTATCCATAATGTATTAAAGTAAAAAAATTATCATTTTTTGTTTTTATAGCCCCCTTCGGGGGTTGGGGGCTTCTTTCTATCAAACCCATAAGGGCAATGTCTGCAACCATTTTGGCAGCAAT
>DATGOR010000165.1:0-8726 GCA_035305805.1 Vicingaceae bacterium
ACGATATTCACTTGTTAATTACAGGCATGGATATTACCGGAATTAGTGCTTTTAAAAATGATGGTACTCAGTTTAGTTAATTATTGTAGCACATTCAAAAAAATGACACAATGAGGAAAATAATTGGAATTCTTCTAATTGGAGTATTGACTGCCTGTAATAATGTTGGAGTAACAGAAACTGAAGTTCAAGCGGTTCAAAGTGTTTTGGATTTTTACGGTGGAATTTGCAACAGACATAAAGGCTTTGAAGCTAAAAATGGTGAAACCGACACATACTTTGAACTAGAGATGAGTCAAAGTGAGCTGGTTGAAAGTTATTCAAATATGCTTGAACTACCTGCTTCAAACATTGCTTATCTGTTTTATTCAAACCTAAATGACGAGCAAGATAATTACACTTATGTAAAAGTTAAAATCAATTTGTCAAATGGGCAATCACATGAATATTCATATTCAGCAAGGGATTTGAAAGAAATAGAAAGCTTGACACCATTATTACAATCAATAACTGATAAAATTAAAGCACAAGATTATGAAGGGCTTATATCTCAGTTTGATAAGAATATTGCTTCAAATCTCACTTCGGAGCAGCTGAAAGCATATTGTGTTCCTTACGACTCTGCATACGGAAGAGTTGACAATACTCAATTTCAAGGATACTCATTTTTCGAAGGAGAAACAGACAATAGACCTTTAGCACACATCGCAGGAATAATGATAAGAGAGAATGAGAATACTCCTATTAGCCTTTTCATTGATAGAAAGAGCAAAAAAGTAGTTACCATGAAATATGATTTTTAAAAAGAAATCTACATCAATTATTCCAAGCAAATGCTTGAAATAGAAATGTGTTTTGCTGATTTACCCTTTTCAGTTAATTACAATTTGCATTGAGCTTCACTCAATGCTTTTAAATGCCGCTCCGTTGGAGCTTGTTTTAAATTCTTTAACAAACTAACTTTCAACTCCAACTGCGTCTTTGCGTCTGCCGAAAAAACAAGAATTTTCAATTCTTTGTTTTTTTCGAGCATCCTCGAAATATTAGTTTTTCAAATAAAAACATATTTCGGGATTTGCGAGAGATTTTATGTGCTTTGCGGTTAATCTTAACTTAAAAAGAAATATATTCCTCAGGGTTTAATGGAATGCCGTTGTACCTCAATTCAAAATGCAAATGAGGTCCTGAAGAAAATTCTCCGGTATTTCCGATAATAGCAATAATATCTCCGGCAGTTACTCGGTCGCCCACTTTTTTATGCAAAACAGAATTATGTTTGTAAACAGAAATCAAATTGTTTTCATGTTGAATTTGTATAACATACCCCGATTCGTTCGTCCACTCGGCAAAAACTACCGTGCCATCTAAGGTGGCTTTTATAGGCTCATTTTTTGGGGCTACAATATCAGTTCCCAAATGTTTATTGGTCGATTTCATGTTAAACGCATTGGTAATAGTACCTTTTAACGGACTGTAAAATATAAAGCTGCTGATGGATGACACTTTTTTATTAGCAGACTGGAATAAATTATATTGCTCCTCGGTTTCTACCATGTTTCGTAGCATCGAATCTGCTTCAATAGGAAGGTTATTAATATTTTTATAGTCCATGGAAGAATCGATGTGAGCTTCTTGGCTAAAATCAATAGGATTGCCCTGAATGATGCTTTTAATATTATCGATGTACATTTGTTTTTCTTTCAGTGCTACTTCCATCGAATCTACTTTTAAAGCATTTTGTAATCCTGTTTTTCTTACAGTAACGTTAGCATACCCGGGTATAAACTCCCTTAATGGTGTAAACGCAATAATAATAGTGGTAACAGTTATCAGTAGCAACACAGAAATACCTACAATGGTAAAAACATTTAACCTGGAAAGCCTTAATGAAATCTTTTCTTCAAAAGTATCATCATTCATAATTACCAAGCGGTATTTATGTTTTAATTTCTGAAACTTTTTTTTCTTTGGGCGGCTCATTGGTTGTCTGAAAATTTTAGCAAAAGTAAATTTTTTTTCGCCAACAGTTAGCTTCCTAGTTCAACAACAAAAATTAGGACATAAAAAAACCTTGTAAAGTTTAAGTTTTACAAGGTTTATAAAGTATTTCTTAAATAATATTAAAAGTCGAAATCAGGATCTGGAGCTTTTACGTAAGATTTTTTCTTAGGCTTAATTTTTTTAACAAACAAAATAGTGATAAGCTCATCGTCAACTGTAATCATGGTTCTGCTCATGCCATTGGTAATACTAATTTCTTGGTCAGGATAACGAAATTTTCTGTTGATTTTTTCAAACGTATCGTCTTCAAACATTAAATACATTTCGTTCACATCAATTTTGCTGTTTACTACTTTTACTTTTCCGTAGTAGCATTCTGCCATACTACCTTTTCTAAAACTAATAATTACATCGTCATATACACCGTCTTCCACATCGTAAGCACCACGTTTTTCAAAAACAGTAGCGTATTTTTGGTAGCAGGTTGGTTCTTCTGCATCTTGAGCGTAAATGGCAATTCCAATAAATAAAAATGATAGCGTAAGTATAAATTTTTTCATGTGTATGTATTTTATTTTGTTAAATCGGTATATGTTACTTTCTTCAATGTTTCATTTTTAATGAAAGCTTCATATTGCATTTAGTTGCTTGTTTTATATCTTTAAAAGATGCTACAAAGTAACAAAACTTGTTTGAAAATCAATTTTTTCGTTTCAATTAATTTCCACTTTTAATTTATCGCTATAAAAGTAAAAATACTTTATTTATTATCTAAATTTAAAAGTTATATTTTTGTAACAAATTTTACAAGTGGAACAAAATGAGCATAAAACTAATTAAAAATAATTTACTAGAAGCAAAACAACTTTTAGACCATTTTTTAAATGATGATAAAAATTTAGAAAATATTGCTCAAGCTGGCGATTTATTAGTGAAAACTTTTCAGCAAGGAGGAACAGCTTTTTCATGCGGAAATGGAGGTTCTATGTGTGATGCCATTCATTTTGCTGAGGAACTTACCGGAAAATTTAGAGAAGAAAGAAATCCGATTGCAGCAATTGCCATATCTGATGCGGCTTATTTAAGTTGTGTGGGAAATGATTATGGATACGATGAGGTTTTTGCTCGTTTTGTTAGTGGAGTGGCAAAAAAGGGAGATGTGTTGTTAGCAATAAGTACCAGTGGAAATTCCAATAATGTAATAAAAGCTGCCGAAGCTGCAAAAAACAAAGGGGTTTTTGTAATTGGACTTACCGGAAAAGATGGTGGAAAATTGGCTAATTTATGTGATGTGGAAATAAGAGTGCCCCATTTTGGCTTTGCCGACAGAACGCAAGAAATTCATATTAAAATCATTCACTCTCTGATTCATTATGTGGAAGAAAATTTAAAAATGTGAGGATTTATGAATGTGAGGATGTGAGAATGAGTAGGTGTGAGGATATAAGAACTATAAATAACCATTAACGATTAACAAATTAATTCATGTTGGTAAAATCATACGGAAGTGCAGTTGTAGGTGTTGATGCTATTACCATTACGGTAGAAGTAAACGTTGACCGAGGAATGAAGTTTTTTATGGTAGGATTACCTGACAATGCCGTAAAAGAAAGTCAGCAACGTATTGAAGCTGCTCTAAAAAATGTAGGCTATAAGATGCCCGGCAAAAAAGTAGTCGTAAATATGGCACCGGCCGATATTCGTAAAGAAGGATCAGCTTACGACTTAACTATTGCCATGGGGATTTTAGCAGCATCCGGACAGATAGAAGCTGAAAACATAAGCAATTACCTCATTATGGGAGAACTTTCTTTAGACGGAAGTTTGCAGCCTATTAAAGGAGCTTTGCCCATAGCTATTCAGGCAAGAAAAGAAGGATTTAAAGGATTTATTTTACCCAAAGAAAACGCCAGAGAAGCTGCCATTGTTGATGATATTGAAATATTAGGCATTACTAATATTATCGAAGCTATCGATTTTTTTAATGGCGATGCAACACTTACGCCAACGGTAGTAGATACACGCAAAGAATTTTATCAGAACCTTACGAAAGTGGATTTTGATTTTGAGGATGTGAAAGGACAAGAAAATATTAAAAGAGCATTAGAAATTGCTGCAGCAGGCGGACATAATGTAATTTTAATAGGGCCACCGGGAGCAGGAAAAACCATGTTGGCAAAACGATTGCCTACCATTTTGCCCCCACTTTCCTTAATGGAAGCCCTAGAAACCACTAAAATTCATTCAGTTGGTGGAAAGCTTTCCAAAGATACTTCATTGATAAGTGTGCGTCCATTTCGATCACCACATCATACTATTTCGGATGTTGCTTTGGTTGGTGGTGGTGGATTTCCTCAGCCGGGAGAAATTTCCTTGGCTCATAATGGGGTGCTATTTTTAGACGAATTACCGGAATTTAAACGAACAGTTTTAGAAGTACTTCGTCAGCCTATTGAAGATAGAAAGGTTTCTATTTCAAGAGCAAAATTTACCGTAGATTATCCGGCAAGCTTCATGTTAGTGGCATCAATGAACCCTTGTCCTTGCGGTTATTACAATCATCCTGAAAAAGATTGTGTTTGCTCACCGGGAGTGGTGCAAAAATACTTAAGCAAAATCTCAGGGCCGTTACTGGATAGGATAGACTTACATGTTGAGGTAACCCCCGTTAGTTTTAGCGAATTAAGCAATGTGCAAAATGGAGAATCCAGTGAAATCATCAGAAATAGAGTGATTCAAGCAAGAGAGATTCAAGCAGAACGTTACAAAAACAAAGAAGGGGTGTATGCCAATGCTCAAATATCAAGTAAAACCATAAAGGAAATTTGTAAAATAGACGAAGCAGGAACTACACTGCTTAAAAATGCCATGGATAAACTAGGGTTGTCTGCCAGAGCTTACGATAGAATTTTAAAAGTGGCTCGAACAATAGCTGATTTGGAAGGAAAAACCAACATAGAGGCTACGCATTTGGCAGAAGCCATTCAGTACCGCAGTTTAGACAGAGAAGGGTGGGCAGGTTAAGATTTTATTAACTTTTAGCATTTATTTTTGTGGATTAAACAGTTAGCAGCTATATTTGTTGCTGATTATTAAATAACTATATTTATGGATTAACCACGTGCAAAACTCACCAACACAAATGAAGTTAAACTGGCGTATTTCATATCACCTTTAAAAACAATAAATAGCTACACATGAAAAAAATTGTATTATCATTCCTACTATTTTTAACGTTTCAACTATCGTTTGCTCATTTACAAGAGTATCCCGCCAATCCTCATCAGGCTGCATTTGATGCTGCTTATCAGCAATATCCGCAAGTTCCAAAGGGAATGTTGGAAGCAGTATCGTTTACCATGACACGTTTTCGTCATATAGAAAATGAAACGAAAGGTTGTGCAGGATTGCCTTTGGTTTATGGTGTAATGGGACTAACATTAGACGGTGAAGGTTATTTTAAAAATAATTTGAATTATGTTGCTCAATTATCAGGAATAAGTGTGCAACAAATACAAAATAATCCACAACAAAATATATTGGCTTTTGCAGCAGCTTATAATTCCCTGATGCAGCAATTAAGTGGTAATAAAAGTAATATTGAAAACCATATTTCTATTTTAGCAACTTTAAGTGAATTGCCTTACAATGGGTTACAACAAGATTTTGCATTAAACTCGCATTTATATTCGGTTTACAGTTTTTTAAATGATAAGGCTGCACAAGCTCAGTATGGTTTCCCTCAACATACATTTAGTATGGAAAAGATTTTTGGGAAGGAAAACCTGAGAATTTTAAGTGCTAAGTATGTAAAAGTTACGGACGAAACGGTTACTGATGCTAACGGAAATGCTTATCAAAATTCTAATATCGGTAACAAATCCCCTGATTATCCACCTGCACTTACTAACCTAACCTCTTGTAATTATAGTTCGAGAAATGGAGTGGCTGTTTCTGCAGTAACCATTCATACGATTCAAGGAAGCTATGCCGGAGCAATTTCATGGGCAAATAATTGCTCTTCTAATGTTTCTTATCATTATGTGTTGCGTTCATCTGACGGACAAATTACACAAGTGGTGTTAGAAGCTAACAAAGCTTGGCATGTAGGCTCTGAAAACCCTTATACCATTGGTTTTGAGCATGAAGGTTGGGTAAATGATTCTACTTGGTACACGGCTGCCATGTATCAATCTTCTGCTGCTTTAGCTAAAGATATTACTCAAAGTGGTTATGGAATTAGTGCGTTGAGAACAGCTTATTTTCCTTGGTCAAGATTTACAAGATACAATGTTGCAGGAATTCCTGGGAGTTGTGTAAAAATTAAAGGACATCAACATTATCCTAATCAATCACATACCGACCCGGGACAAAATTGGGATTGGGATTATTACTACAAACACTTAAACAACACCACTACTGTTACTACTTATACTGCTTCTTCCGGAACGGTTACCGACTTAGGCGGAGCAAGTGGAAATTACACCAATGATGAACGTACCTTGCAGTTAATTCAGCCGACAGGTACTAATCAAATTAATCTTACCATCAATCAGTTTGATGTGGAGAATACTTGGGATTACCTCTATATTTATAATGGAACCAGCGTGTTTTCCCAAAAAATAGGAGAATATACAGGAACTTCTATTCCCTCCACCATCACTGTAAATGGTAGTGCGGTGTTAATAGAATTTCGTTCGGATTGTGCTACCACAGCTCCGGGATATAGCATCAGTTGGAATGCTGTTTCTCCGGATATAATCGCCCCCACCACCTCCGTTTCAGCTCCAACAGGCTGGGTAACCAGTAACTTTACCGCCAACTTTACCGATGCCGATAATACAGGCGGAAGTGGCATCCAAAAAAGCTATTACCAAGTAATAGACTATGACGGCACCGAATGGAGAGCAAATGCCAACAACGGTTTCTTTGCCGATAACTTTGATACCAACATCCACCCCGAATGGACACCAGTAGTAGGCACTTGGAGCATCAATAACGGAGCATTATACCAATCAGATGAAAACGAAGGAAACACCAGTATATCTGCCTACTTAAACCAAAGTTTATCCAATAGGCATTTATATCACTTTAAAGCCAGTATCAATGGTTCAGGAACCAACAGAAGAGCAGGGTTTCACTTTTTTGCAGATGATGATACCTTAACCAACAGAGGAAATTCTTACTTTGTTTGGTTTAGAGTAGATGACGCTAAACTACAAATCTATAAAGTAGTAAACGATGTATTTGGACCACCTGTGTTAGATATGCCATTAACTACCGTTGCCGGACAACTATACGATTACAAAGTGATTTACGATAGAATATCAGGTGATATGATTATTTACAGAAATGATACTTACATTACCACATGGAACGACAACTCACCATTAGCTACCGGAAGCTACATTTCATTCAGAAGTGGAAATGCCACCATGTCAGTAGCCGAACTAAAAGTATATCGCTCCAGATACCCATCAGTAACGGTAACTGTTGGTAATCCCACCACATCAGATATCCGTTATCAAAACCCCAACCCAAGCACCCCAAGCGGAAAAGTAAAATCGTTGGTAGATGATAATGCCAACAACATATCCATTATAGCAGAACAACTTATCAATGTAGATTGGACATCACCCTTAACCTTTACCACCAATGATGGAACAGCAGCAGACATAGATACTACCAACATCAACACCCAACTAAGTGCCAACTGGACAAGCACCACCGACCCACACTCCAACGTAGTAGCCTATTGGTACGCCATAGGCACCACAGCAGGTGATTCCAATGTAGTATCATGGACTAACAATGGAATGAATACCGCTATCACCCATACAGGATTATCCGTACCTTTTAACCAAGACTATTACTTTTCAGTAAGAGCAGAAAACGGAGCAGGCTTAATGACCGAAATTCCCACAGACGGACAATGGGTAGTGATGCAAACCAGCATCAATGAAATCGCCACGGCAAGTTTTGTGGCTTATCCAAATCCGTTTCAAAACCAATTAGAAATAAACTTTAAACAAGCACAAGCAAGTGAAATAAGCCTCTATGATAACAATGGGAAATTAATATTTACCAAAAAAGTAAACCAACAAAACCTACAATTAGATTTAAGCAAATACCACCTTAATGCAGGAAACTATAACTTGGTGATAACAGCCAACAACAAAACAGAAGTGCTGAAATTATTGAAGCAGTAGGTGTTAGATGAAATCTAAAATGATTGTATAGCGTAGCAAATGCTACGCTTAGGGGGTGGGAGTTTTATATTATTTATTATGAATTAAAAATAATAATTATGAGAGAGTTTCTTTTAGCAATATTTTTATTTTTCAGCTTAACTATATTTAGCCAATCTAATTTTCAAAAAACATATTTTGGGACTAATAGCATAGTTAGTAATTCTATGACTATAGTTGGTAGCGATGTTTTAATGTTAGGTTTAGATCAAAGTTCTCCATCTAAAATTGTATTGGTAAATACAAATATGAACGGACAAGTTCAATCTAATAGAGGTTATAGCTATACTAGTAATTTGGATAACGGATATATTGTTTCTTCAGGGACAAATCGTTACTTGTTTGGTTCTAATAATGCAGGGAGCCTTTCGTCAAATATTTTCATGGCAAAAATTCAAGCAACTGGTCAAATAATATGGAGTAAAGAGATAGTCCATAGTGATTCTATAGGGTTTAAACAAGCGATTGCTATTAACA
>DATGOR010000166.1:0-2496 GCA_035305805.1 Vicingaceae bacterium
AAACAAAGAAGTACCTTACGATGTGTATGGTGTTTTTACCGTTCAGGAAGAAGTTGGAATAAGAGGAGCAAGTGTAGCATCATTAAAAATTCAACCCGATTTTGGCTTTGGTTTAGATACCACTATTGCTTACGATGTGCCTGGAGCTAAAGCTGAAGAAATGATTACTAAATTAGGTGAAGGAACAGCTATAAAAGTGATGGATAGCTCTACTATTTGCGATTACAGAATGGTAAGTTTTATGGAAGGTGTTGCTAAAAAACATAAAATTACCTATCAAAAAGAAATTTTAACAGCAGGAGGAACAGATACTGCCGGAATACAACGAATGAGTGCCGGTGGAGCTATTTCAGGAGCTATTTCTATTCCAACGAGACATATACACCAAGTAATTGAAATGGCAAACAAAGACGATATTCAAGGAAGTATCGATTTGCTTACTAACTGCTTGTTGGAAATCAATACTTACGATTGGAAATTTTGATAGCTAGGTTATTAGGTTAAAAGTTTATGAGTTTATAAGGCTATTAGTTCTACAATTCTCCCTTTTTTTGGGAAGGTTGGGGTAGTATTTTACCCTACCAACTCATAAGTCAACACTTTTATAGGATATTGAAGTTGATAGCTTATCATAGTGATATCATCCAAAATTCCTCTATCTTCGGGATGGCAATACCACTCTAAATTAAGCTGTGTTCTATTGAATTTTTCTAACCCAACAATTAATTCTACCAACTGAAAAATATAGTTGAATGAAGCATCATTATAATAATCTAAATCGATTAACACTTTGGTGCTTTGTGCGGGATTTTCAAAATATTTTTTAAGCATTTTTAAAATAGTTGGATAAAATTCTTCCGGTTTTGAATGAGTAGAAGAACCTATTAACTTGATGTTTCCCGTTTTGAAATTGATTAAAACTAAGGGAGTATTGGTATCTTCTTTAATTTCAAATTTGTCCATTGTTTTTTATTTCAAAATTACTAACCCACTATCTTTTTTAATGTAATACAAGAATTAACAGTGTGTTATGAAATTGTGAAGAGATACAAAGTTGGAATTATGAAAGTTAAAAAAGTAAAAAAATGGAATTAGGAATTTTAGTATATTTGTATCAAGCAATATCACTCATCATAGCTTTTACAATTAATAACTACACTTTATGAAACAAGTAATTTTAAACATCCCCGATAATAAATTTCATTTCTTTATGGAATTAATTAAAAATTTAGGATTCGTAAAAGCTACTGAAATTTCTATTCCAGAAGAACATAAAAAAGAAGTAAGAAAAAGAATTGCTGCCGCTAATAAAAATCCTGAAAGGTTATTAGATTGGGAGGAAGTTAAAAATGATTTTAAGCTGGATTAATGGTTTTTAAAATTAAGATTGATGCTGCTGCCAAATTGGATATACAAGAAGCCATTAATTGGTACAATGAGCAGCAAAAAGGATTGGGCAAAAAATTCCATAAAGCCGTACTTTCTCATTTTGAACATCTAAAGAAAAATCCTTTTTTTGAAAACAGGTATGACAAGGTACATTGTCTTCCTATAAAAAAATTTCCTTTTATGATTCATTTTACTGTAAACGAAAAAGATAAACTCATCATCGTTAGGGCAGTATTCCACACCTCCCTTAATCCAGATATTTGGAGAGATAGATAATCTAAATGCAGATTGTTTTTTTAGATTTTAGCAACAGTGTATAAGCTTAATGGTAATTCGGTTCAGGAAATAGTTTTTCACTCAAAATCTCTATACAGCAAGTACTTTTTTCGGGTAATTTTAAATTGCTTCAATCCTTCTTGCCAAGAAGCAACAATTTCTTTTTCGGTTTTACCTGCTTTAATTTGTTCTTGTAGTTGGTTGGTTCCTGCTAATAAATTAAATGAGTTGGTAAAAAAACCTTCTTTTTCAGGGAAATTTTGGTAAATATCTAGCAACCAAAATAAATTTAATCGTTTTAAACCTCGCATACACATGTTCCCATATTCCGATAAATTATAACCTTTACATAACTGCCCTTCTAACTTTGGTTTTTTGGCTCCTTCCATGCTTTTGGGAGTAAAACTATATTTTTCAGAATCAATTTTTGGATGTCCCAATACCTGAAAAGGCTTATCAGTTCCACGGCCAACACTTATAGGAGTACCTTCAAACAAACACAAAGAAGGGTACAAATAAACACTACTCATATTCGGTAAATTAGGCGAAGGTTTTATAGGTAATTCGTAAGCACTTAAATGGTCATAATTTTTCATTTTAACAATAGTTAAATCGCATTGTACTTGGTTGGCTAACCATTTTTCTCCATTAATCATTTGAGCATACTCTCCCACTGTCATACCGTGAACAATAGGCACCGGGTGCATCCCAATAAAAGACTTGTACTTTTCTTCTAAAATTGGGCCGTCAACAAAGTGCCCATTAGGATTTGGTCTGTCCAAAATGATAAGCGGAATATTGTTTTCAGCACAAGCTTCCATCACATAATGC
>DATGOR010000167.1:0-3520 GCA_035305805.1 Vicingaceae bacterium
TATAAATCAATTAATCCTTCCGGAGTATCCACAATAATGGTTTTGGTTTTTCTATCCACATTTACAATAAATTCATCATTCATGGGGATTAAAATTTCCTTGCCATCATGGTCCACTTCAAAAAGTGCTTGAGCTGTAGTATCATTAATGGCTTTAATGATGCCCACTTTGCCATAATGTTTGTCTTCTATGGTAAAGCCAATCACTTCGTGGAAGTAAAATTTATTGCCTTCTAATTTTGGTAACAATTCCAAGGGTAAATACACGTCACTTTTTATAAGGGCATCGGCATCGGCTTCAGTCACAACATCTTCAAATTGTACACGAAGCAAATCGGATTTATGAAGTTGGGAATGTTCAATAAAAAAAGGAATGAATGTACCTCGAACATCAATAAACATAGCATCCAAATTTTCATAAAGCTCGGGTTCGTCGGTATCCAATTTTATGAGCAATTCGCCATTAAAGCTATACTTTCTAACAATTTTGCCTAAATAAAAACAATCTTCTTTTTTCATTGAAAATGGTATTTTCATTTCCGTAAATGTGGAAATCTTCAAATTTTAGTTATAACATTTCTTCTTACAAAAAATGGTTTCAAATAAAAACTCCGAATTCCAATAGTATCGGGATTCGGAGTCTAAAAGTATAAAAATATTATTTTTATTCTTCTTTAGCTTCAGGAGCTGCTTCTTCAGATGTAGCCTCTGCTGTTTCTTCAGCAACTGCTTCTGCATCTTCTGCTACTTCCTCAGCAACTGGAACTGCGGCAGCAATACGAGCTTCATTAGCAGCTTTTTCTGCTTCTAAAGCTTTAGCTTTAGCTTCAGCTTGTGCTTTAGCTAAGCTCTCGGTTTTTGCACCAACTTTTCCTGCTTTTTCTTCTAACCAAGCATTGAATTTTGCTTCAGCTTGTTCTTCAGTTAAAGCACCTTTTCTAACACCTCCTGCTAAGTGATTTTTAAGCAAAGCACCTTTGTAAGATAAAATAGCTTTAGCAGTATCTGTTGGTTGTGCACCATTTTGTAACCAAGTTACGGCACTATCAATATTTAAATCGATACTTGCAGGGTTAGTGTTTGGATTGTAAGTTCCTAATTTTTCTAAGAATTTACCATCTCTTTTTGAACGCGCATCAGCTGCTACGATCCAGTAAAAAGGTTTCCCTTTTTTACCATGTCTTTGTAATCTAATTTTTACTGGCATAATAATTAATTATTTGAGGTTCTCGACCTCGGTTATTAATGAGGGCGCAAAGATACTATATTTTTTTAATTCTCAATACTTTATTTTGTATTGAAACCTATTTTTTAAAATAATAAACAAACGGGGCTGGGGACTTTTACCTCACTTAAAAAAGTAAGTTTTCCAGTAGGGATGTCAATACTGAAAACCGTGATGTTATGGCTCTTTTGATTGGCCACCAATAAAAATTTACCAGATGGGTCTAAAGTGAAATTTCTAGGAGAATCACCATGTGTGGATACGGTTTGAATTTTTTCGATGGTGCCATCGGTTTTGTTTCTTTTAAAAACGGCAATTGAGTTTTCGCCTCTATTGGAACCATATAAGTAAAGCTCATTTTTTGATAAATGAATATCGGCACAGGAGTTCTCCCCTTCATACCCTTCCTCTAAAGTGGAGTCGTAATCAATCTGTTCAAATCCGGTCTCGGTTTTTTTAACCGAGGTAATGGAATTTCCGTATTCATTTATGATATATATAAATTGTCCTGTTTTAGTGATGGCAAAATGTCGCGGACCCGGATTTCCTTCCATTTTTATGATTTCTGGTGAGGTTAATTCATAGGCACCATTTTTTAATGTGTATTGATAAAGGGTGTTCATTCCTAAATCGGCTACATACAATTCATCCCTAAAAAACTGTGCGGAATGCGCATGTGATTTTTTGTCTTCCGTATTATAATTAAAAATTTGTGATGCTTCATTGAGTTTTCCATTTCTGGAAATATCAAAAATGGCTGCAGAGCCGCCGCCATAATTAGCGACAACAGCTTTCGTTCCTAGTCTGTTTATTGAAATATAGCAAGGGTCTTTGCCGTTACTCGGTACTTTATTTATAAATTTCAAGAGGCCATTACTTTGTACTCTAAAAGCAGATACGGAACCTTCAAGGCTTTCGTTAACGGCATACAGAAATTGCCTATCGCGTGAATAGGTTATGAACGACGGACTTCGAGTGGCTACGGCTAATTGTAAATTATTTAATTCCCCAGTCTGGGAATTAAATTCTAATTTATAAATGCCTTCGCTGCGACCATCTGTATAGGTGCCTATGTATAAAGGGATATTTTGGGCCATACTGTTTAAAAAGGACAGTATTAAAATTAAGATTAAAAGTTTAATTCTCATGATGCTTAATTCGATAGCTTCAAAAATAATTTATTTTAAATTAAAATTAAGATAAGCTTTTTGTTTAAAACTCATGATAACTTCGCTGGAAAAAAGTATAAATTCTATGTATTTTTATACACTTCGTTTGAAAATCATAAACGGCTTAACAACAACATCTAAATTCTAAAATGTACTTAATTTTCGATACCGAAACCACAGGATTACCAAAACGTTGGGATGCCCCAATTACTGATGTCGATAACTGGCCAAGATGTATTCAAATTGCATGGCAATTGCATGATGCCATGGGTAACTGTATCGAACATCAGGATTATTTGGTGCAACCAGAGGGATTCAACATTCCTTATGATGCCGAAAAAGTGCATGGTATTTCTACCGAATTAGCACAAGCCAAAGGTATCCCCATAACTGAAGTTTTAGAAAAATTCAATTTAGCATTAAGTAAAGCCAAATTTGTTGTTGGTCAGAATGTGAAATTCGACCTAAATATTATGGGGGCCGAGTTTGTCCGTGAAAATATTGTAAATCCTTTGCGAACTTTACCTGTTTTAGATACCTGTACCGAGCATACGGCTAGTTTATGCCAAATTCCAGGAGGGCGTTATGGCAAGTATAAGTTGCCTACTTTAACGGAGTTGCATGAGTTTTTGTTCAATGAGCCATTTGCAGAAGCCCACAATGCCACTGCCGATGTGGAGGCAACCACGCGTTGCTTTTTGGAGTTGATTCGCTTGAATGCCTATACAAAAGAGCAGCTGGATGTACAACCCAATTATTTTAAAGAGTTTAACGAAGCAAATCCGAAGCCCATTCAACTTATCGGGTTAAAGCATATCAACCTTAAACAGGAAAGTGCTAAAATTAAGGAGCGTCTTAAAAATGTTGGGGTTGAAACCATTTCAATCGAAACTATTAAACAGAATGTTTCCGATTTGGCAGATGCCGATTTTGTACATCTTCATAACCATTCGCAATTTTCGGTACTACAGTCCACCATAAGTGTTGATGACTTGGTTGCAGCAGCAGCAGAACACAATATGCCTGCGGTTGCATTAACCGATCATGCCAATATGATGGGTGCGTTTCATTTTGTAAAGGCTGTGGGAAATCACAATAGGACTGTAAAAGCAAAAAATGAGGCGGCT